>CBETWD010000317.1:0-1549 GCA_965539945.1 uncultured bacterium | reverse complement strand
ACCCCTGCCCCTTGACCCTTGCCCCTTGAAGAAAAGTTTTCTTAATCTTTCCGGATGTGGTCTTTGGCAATTCCGTGAGTTCTATTAACCTCTGGGGAATCTTAAAGGAGGCGAGATTATCACGACAGTGGCGAATAATGGCCTTATGATCCAAAGCTTGACTCCCTTCAGGTACAACAAAGGCCCATATTGCCTCTCCGAGAATAGGATCCGGACAACCCGTTACAGCCACCTCGTGCACTCCGGGCCATGCCGCCATAACCTCTTCGATCTCTTTTGGGCTTATGCGGTGAGCCCCGCTTTTGATTATATCGCTTTTACGGCTTTCGATATATATAAACCCCTCCTCGTCCACCCTGGCCAGGTCTCCGGTGTAAAGCCATCCATTTCGCAGCACCTTGGCAGTCTCTTCAGGCTGTCCCCAATAGCCCTGCATAACATTCTCACCCCTTGCTATGATTTCCCCTATCTGCCTGGGGATGACCTGATGACCCTTTTCATCCACTACTCTTAACTCCACGCCGGGGATTGCCTTTCCTATTGAATCGAGCTTATCCACGAACCGGTCGGGTGGGAGATACGAAAGACGTGCCGTTGCCTCTGTCTGTCCGTACATGATGTAAATATCCGCATCCAACAGGACATCCCCAAGCCTTTTTGCAAGGGATGGGGCCATGGCCCCTCCTGCCTGCGTGACATAACGAAGGTAGGGCCACTGCATGTTTTTGAAGTTAGACCGGTGAAGCAACAGTGCAAAGGTAGAGGGCACACCGGCAAAACCTGTAATCCTCTCTTTAGCCATACGTTCAAGGGCCTTGTTGGGATAAACGAATTGACCCTCAATATGAACTGTTCCACCTACTGCTAAATGGGTATGGAGCAAAGAACTTCCATAGGAGTAAAAAAAAGGCAGGACTGCCAGTATGCTATCAGTCTCTTTAAGATGCAAGTAGGAAACAATGGACCGGGTATTTGCTACAAGGTTACCGTGACTCAGCATGACACCCTTGGGCTCACCCGTGGTGCCGGAGGTAAAAAGGATACAGGCAAGGTCGGCGTTGGAAAGGTCCGGAAAGGAGTCTGCATCCGGGCTCTTCTCTATGGCCTGTTCCCATCTGATAACATCATGCCCTGGCCCTTTATCTCCTTTTTTGACAACATCCGACCAATCCGCGCAAATGATGGATATATCCATCGACCAAAGTTGATAGCGGCTCAGGTACCTGCTCTGTCCTATGAGGCACTTTACACCGCACTGCTGCAACACAAATTCCAGATTCCTTTGGGAATTGTCGGTGTTTAGGGGAATGGCTACACACCCGGCCTGTAAAATCCCCAGATATGCCACTACATACTGAACAGAACTATCTACAAGAAGACCAACCCGGTCACCATTAACAAGGCCCGCACCTGTCAAGGAAGTAGCCAGTCCTTCTGCCAGGGACTTTAATTCCTTGTAGGTCAGAGAATGGTGACGGTCCTTAACAGCCACATTATCAGGAAAACGATCTACAGCGTTCTTGAACAGATCTATTATCGTCACGGCCGC
>CBETWD010000316.1:0-1590 GCA_965539945.1 uncultured bacterium | reverse complement strand
GCCTCTCTCTCAAGGACCCGCCTGATATGGGGATCATCCACCTTTTCCGCTTCTCCGCCATAATGGGGGATCAACTTCTCCTCATACTCAATGTAAGACCTGAGTATGGTTGCCCGGCTGGTTGGATCATAGGGATAGGGCGCCGGTGTAAAATTGGGCTCGCCTCCCAATTTGCCTATGATCATCCCCAGCCAATGAAAATGCCACATCTCCTCCCTGGAGATGGAAACCAGGCTCGCACCCAGAGGCGTATCTTCTCCTTCCATGTAGCCGTGAACTAGATAACGTATGATGGCCGCATGCTCATCGGCAAGATCCCTGTTCAACCTGTCAATTAAGGCCTGTTTCTCCATGGGTAACTTCTCCTTACGGTTTTGTTCTGCCTTTATCAATCTACTTTAAAAAATTTCTTTGATTTGGAACCGCACACAGGACACTTCTCTGGCGGCTCTTTTTCGCATGTATAGCCGCATACAGAGCACACATAGTAATCCGTTTCTTCAAGGGCCTCCATGTTATCCAAAGCCTTCTGGTAAAGGTCTGCGTGGACCTTTTCAACCTGGTTGGCGTATGAAAAACTGGACTTTGCCGCCTTATTGCCTTCTTCCTTTGCCGTATCAATCATGGCCGGATACATAGTGGTGAACTCATGGGTTTCGCCCTCAATGGCCTGCTTGAGATTTTCAGCCGTACTCTTTACCTGACCAAGGACGCGCAGGTGAGCAAGGGCATGGACAGTCTCTGCCTCGGCCGCTGCCCTGAAGAGTTTGGCTATCTGTGGATAACCCTCTGTTTCCGCCTTTTTTGCAAAGGCAAGGTATCTCCGATTCGCCTGGGACTCCCCGGCAAAAGCTTCCAGTAAATTCTGTTCAGTCTTAGTCATATCATTCTCCCTTTCTCAGTCTTCCTCTACAACCTCTTCCTCCAGTTTCCCCTTGTGCTTGGTTCCGCAGAAGGGACAGAGAATCTCGATCTCTTTTTCATCCCCAATAAATTTTTCGCGCAGTTTTTCCGGCCCAAGAAAGCTGACGTCACCGCAGGCACACTGGGGACATTCAGCCCTGACCATGTATTTCCTCTTAGACATTTTTCTCCTCCTTGGATATATGAGGCCACTCAACGCCGTTTTGCTCCTCGACGAAATAACAGAAACGATCCCATTCAAAATCATGCTGGGATATGGGACATCGAAGTTTGACCTTTCGTTCGCTGACTCCTACCACTTCACAGTCGCCCCGGCGCGAACCGCCATCAATGTTTATCTTTTGCCCAACCCTAAAAGGGTATGGCCTGAAAATAATAACCTTGTGCTTCATATCAATGGGCGTATAGCTCTTTTTCCAACCATGCCTTGATTTCGTCGTTTATGGCCCAGACACCCTTGATGCCACCAGCCGATTCCAGAAAGTGATCCCTCAACTTATCCGGCATATCGATTGTAGCCAGTTCAACAGCCTCTTCCGAGTTGCGCCGGATGAAAAAAATCTTCGGGGGGTCCTCCCAGGTGTTCACTACAAAATAATGAGATACGTCGTCTTTTGATCTTATCAGGTTTCTACCGTGAGACCAGTTATTTCCCCATTCCAGGTA
>CBETWD010000315.1:0-1608 GCA_965539945.1 uncultured bacterium | reverse complement strand
CATAAATACCCCCTCCCCTTGAGGGGAGAGGGTTACGTTAAGGAGTGATAGGATGGCGGTATGAACTTAGCCGCCTTCGGCGGGACTTCTCTGACAGGATGAACAAGATTCACATGATTTTCATTTATCCTGTTTATCCTGTTGATCCTGTCAAAAAATGGAAATCCCTATGCTATCAAGTTATTACATATCCTCTGCCTTGATCCAGATAACGGCGTCCTGGGAAAGCTCTTTACCCTTGTATACCTTGTCCGGCCCAACACCAAGTGCGCAGAATCCCCATAATCCGGCCTTTGGAATACCGAAAGTGAACATTCCATGCTCGTCGGCCTTGATTCCCATTGTTACGAAAGAATCCTGAGGAGCTTCAGCATTTGCCTTCTCGGCAAACATGTTCTTGTCCATTTCAGGCACATGGTTCACATATTCGACCTCGATGTCGGCACCTGGAACAGGCTTCCCGTTGCTCAGCACGATCCCTCTGAACACGCAGCCGGTCCACAATGCGTAGGGCTTATCCAAAGGAACGATTTCGGTTGGAAGCCCAACTGGTTCGGCCCAATTGCCCGGGATCCCGGCCACGTTCAGCACCATTTTTGTGATCTGCTGAATGTAAATATCCTCCTCCGCCTCGTAGTATGGCTCAGGCACAAGGCAAAACACATAATCGCCCATACTTCTGACCTTAACGGATGTCGCCTCATAGGCCTTGCCTGAATTAGTCAGGCTCTTCCAGGTAATGGGCTTGAGCGACTCCAAGAGATCCGTCTTTTCCGGCTTGCCTTCGTCTCCTCTCTGGCTGACAACATAAAACTCTAGAGGTGTACCCATATCCATGGTATGCCCGGCTTCGAATGGGTGAGTAAAGACCAGCTTGAGATCGATCTTTTCCCCCTTTTCCAGTGCAATTTCAGGCGTATAGATCATCTGGAAATGGGCAAAAGCAGTTATGCTAAATAACAATGATACGATGAATCCAAGCGAAACAAAAAATACCTTTTTCACAATACATTCTCCTCTCTTCTGTCTTTTTGTGTCAATACTGTAAATTGAACCGCGAAGACGCTAAGGACGCCAAGAAATACTTTTTATCCAGCCGGTGGTCCGGCTGGATATGTATCTTCTTTGTGTTTAACTTTGCGTTCTTGGCGCCTTAGCGGTTAGCTATTAGTTGAAGGAGGGGGCTATCCTCCTCGCCTCCGAATTGCCGGAGCTTCACTCCACGATATCATCACCCCCTACCTCCACCAGGTGACCAGGACCGGCATCAAACTGCATCTTGTAGGGCCCGTCAGGTTTCTTGCACGTGAACTCGCTATCCTCGTTCATCTTACCCTCCATAAGGACCTTTCCTGATGCATCAACCACCCTAATAATCACACCTGCGGCCGACGACCCGTCAGAAAAGCCGCCCTCGCATGTAATGGTCCCATCCCCGTTGTCGTAACACGAGCAAAGAGGGGTATGAGCCAGGGCCAGGGAAGCAATGAACAGGCTGATGGCCGATAAACCGGCTACTAAAAATGTTTTGTGCACTAAATTCACCTCCTTTTTTTTGTAAGCGTTCACAGGGCACCGCATCTGCTTTGTTGTCGGGTACTTGAAGTA
>CBETWD010000314.1:0-1617 GCA_965539945.1 uncultured bacterium | reverse complement strand
GCCTTGTGCAGTGGTGTAAGATCGCGGTAAGTGTCGCACTTCAAATTCGGGTCGGCGTTGGCCTCAAGAAGGAGCCTTACCACCTCGACCCGTTCCTCCGATACTGCTATGCAAAGAAAGGTATTGCCTCGACTTTTCCGATTCGGGTCGGCGCCGTTGGACAGGAGGACCCTCGCAACATCCAAATCTGGATAGCCTGTTAAAAGAGCTTTATGCAGAGGGGTTGCGCCCCTGATGTCTGTTGCATTCACGTCGGCACCATTCTCAACAAGAAGTTTGACAATATGAAATAGTTTTTCTAACTCTTTATCCGCATTTTTCTGTTGTTGATAGATGAATTGCCTCACCTGTACCGCTGTGTGCAGTGGCGTACTCCCGAATGTGTCTCTCGCATTCAGGTTGCTGTCAGCCTCAAGAAGAAGTTTAACCTCCTCCTCTTGCATCTGCGACACCGCCTTGTGCAGTGGGGTTCCACCCCTTGCCTTTGCCGTGAATTTTTCAGGGGGGTGGCCACGATCATCTTGACGCATGAAGTGGATTTCGTCGTCTGAGACGGTCCCATGGTAAAATACTTTGAACTGAACTGTTTTGGTGTTTGGGGATTCTTGGAGTGATTCCTCTATGTACGCTTTTTGTATGTAGAATGAAATCTTATCACCTTTTATCTTGCCATCCATGATCCCTTTTCTAATGTCATATCCATCTGAACGCTTTGCGACTTTCCTCATGGTTCCAGACAACAGGTGTTCTTCAGTTTTGAAGTTGAAAAATAATCGGTAGGTATCGTTTTCATCAAACCTATTGGTCAGTACGTCGGTTACCCACTGACCACTGATATCGATAGGGGCTGGTTCTCTAATAATCAAACTAAAAAGGCTTTTTACGGCATCAGTGACAGTAGCAATGGAGATGATAATTGTACCGAGGACAATCACCAATGCTAAGATCGGGTTATTCTTTAACCGGATAACAATTTTATCAAATCGCGTTCTTGGTTCTGCCATGACTATATCTAAATCAGTCTTACGTTTTTGTCACTGTCTAACGAATAGCGTTTTATCAGCCGTCCTGCCGTGAGTGAACCACTGGCCCTGAAGTGCCTGAAAAGCGGATGACCCTCTGTGGGTCGGATATCAGATCGGGATGGCTGATAAAATGTTGTTGGACTGAGCCGTATTCGCGGCACCTTCCCTCCTATGGAGTTTTTTAATAACTCCATTGAATGAGAAAGTAAATGGATTGGGCGGGATTTGACAGGAAGAGAATTGAGAGCTTTGGGGCAATACTGAGTCCTTGAATAATGACATAAAGAGCTATTACGGGCGGACATCCTTGAGATTTTCTCCCTTTATCTGATTGCTGGATAAGTTGTTTTACAAATTCCCCTTTGTCCAAAATCCATGTCCCTACCATGACTACCTGAGAGAAAATTTTGAAACGATCATCAAGTAGGAGGCGAGTCTATACTGACAGCGATAGCTAATGCTCCATTGAGAGCCTCGATTTTGGATGGGCGAAGGGTGTTCATAAAGCCGGCCAATTCAAAAAATATGATAGTACGTCGAGGAGCCGCGTAGCGCAGCCGACAAGGTTAACGCTTGATTTAAAAAACAGTAA
>CBETWD010000313.1:0-1648 GCA_965539945.1 uncultured bacterium | reverse complement strand
CTCGCATCTGCAGCACCCTGTAAACGCTTACAGTTCGGTGGATTGCGGTAAAACGAACGTTGTAATCCCGTAAACGGTTACAAGATGGAAGAGGACTAAGATGGAAAATATCTCAGGAAATGAGGGTAATAACAGCCTAAAACTGGGCATAAACGGCCTTGGAAGAATTGGAAAACTGACTCTGTGGCACCATGTTGCGCGAAAATATTTTAATGAAATAGTGGTCAACCTGGGACGAGATGTTGGGACCTCGCTAAGGGATATCGCACACTACCTGGAAAGAGATTCCACATACGGATCCCTTGGTGGTTACCTTTATGGGTACAAGGGCAAGAAAGTAATCCTGGATATAGACGAAAATGCGGGGTCCATGACCGTAGACGGCGTGAAGATCAAGATATTGCGGCATTCCAGAAATCCGAAAGATATTGGCTGGCGGGAACATGGTGTCAGGCTCGCGGTAGATACAACAGGGCAATTCACTGATCCTACAGTTTCTCCTGATGAACCAAAGGGTTCTGTGAGGGGTCACCTTGAGAGCGGGGCAAAAAAGGTGATCGTCTCAGCCCCTTTTAAAATAAAAGACAAGACAAAACCCATGCCTGATGACGCTGTTACGACCGTTATGGGCATTAATGAAAATGATTATGACCCGCGAGTGCACAGAATTGTTTCCAATGCTTCATGTACAACCACCTGCCTGGCACACATGATGAAACCCCTTCTGGACTCTTTTGGCTCTAAAAAAATCCTGACCGCTTCAATGGCTACTGTGCACGCAGTGACAGGCTCTCAACAAGTCCTGGACCGGCTTCCAAAATCAGGGGCGATAGATCTGCGAAAGAATCGGAGCGTCCTAAATAACATCATATTGACTACAACAGGTGCGGCAAATACCCTTGCACTTGTGATACCGGAGATGAAGCAGATCGGGTTTATTGCTCAATCCGTGCGGATTCCAACTACAACAGGTTCATTGATTATTCTGGTGGTGAACCTGCAGGAAGAACCATCCGGCGAATCGATCCGGAAAGAGGTAATTAACTCAATTTACAGGGACGCTGCAGCTCGCGATTCCCGTGGATATCTTCATTATACTGAAGAACAGAATGTCTCTGGTGATATTATCGGACTTCCAAGGGCCGGGGCTATTATTGAGGCCAATGAAACCCATACCCGCACAGCAGAAGTAAGCATAGATCTACAAAAGGTGAGTCAAATCGCAGAACAAGAGATCCTACAGAAAATCGGGCAGGACATGTTGAAAATAGCAATCACCCAGGCGGTCATCTACGGATGGTATGACAACGAACTGGGAAGCTATGTGAATATGCTCGGGGATCGTACTGTGTCAGTGGCAGAGGTTATGTAGTTTTTGTCTGGAAACGGCCAAAAAGGAGGTTGCAAGCCATGGAATCGAAAGAAATTCGATCAATTTTGAAATTTCTCGAAGATAATCAAACCCTAGCAGTGTTTCTTGCCACCATTGGCTTAATAGGTTTCATGGTTTATGTACTTCTCAAAGTAGTAGAGACACTCAGCTAAGTCTAGCAAAAAATCACTATGGGCGGGCCGGTGGTCTCCGCCGATGCATGCCACCGGTCTCTGTCCGAAAACGGAAGATATCAATAAGGAGACTACGGCCAAT
>CBETWD010000312.1:0-1671 GCA_965539945.1 uncultured bacterium | reverse complement strand
ATCGAACTGTAAGCGTTTACAGGGTGCTGCAGATGCGAGGCGTACGGGTACGCAGGCGTACTCCCTGTACTTCAAGTGCCCGGCAACAAAGCAGATGCGGTGCCCTGTGAACGCTTACGAAAAATGAAAGGAGAAATCATGAACACAATACAAATCATGCCGTGCCTTGATATGAAAGATGGAAGGGTAGTCAAGGGCATACATTTTGTAGACTTGAAGGATGCAGGTGATCCGGTAGAAAATGCGTCGTTTTATGAAAAGGAAGGGGCTGATGAACTGGCCATGCTGGATATTGCTGCAACTTTAGAAAACCGAAAGACCATGCTGGACTGGGTCAAGAGTGTCTCATCAGTTATTAGTATTCCTTTGACAGTTGGTGGCGGCATTTCCTCTTTGGAAGATATAAAATCGGTCTTTGAGGCTGGTGCTGATAAAATATCCATGAACAGCGCTGTTGTTAAGAATCCGGATCTGGTCAGGCAAGCAGCAGATACTTTTGGATCAGACAAGGTGACCGTGGCCGTTGATGCCAAAAGGAACAAGGATATGCCATCCGGATTTGAACTGGTTGTCTCAGGTGGCACCAAGCCTGTAGGAAAAGACGCTGTGGACTGGGCCAGACAATGTCAGGAACTGGGCGCCGGTGTTATCCTGCCGACGAGCATGGATGGCGATGGGACCCTGGCCGGCTATGATTTGGAATATACAAAGGCTATTTCAGATGCGGTAGACCTGCCTGTGGTCGCATCAGGCGGGGCTGGAACGCTGGAGCATTTTTACGAGGGAGTTGTACAGGGAGGCGCGCAGATTCTATTGGCTGCCTCGGTTTTTCACTATCGCACCATAAGCATTGGGGAGCTTAAAAAGTATCTGCAAACAAAGGGCCTGCAGGTCAATTTGTAAGGCAAGGTTCAGGGTTCACGGGCCGCCATTATACTTTCAATACGTCATGGCCGGCGGATTGCTACTCTCTGAATGGATTTAGTGTACGTACACCCGTTTCTGTAAAGTCCTTATGGTTTCGGGTTACCACTGTTAAATCATGGATCAAAGCCGTAGCGGCAATCTGCTTGTCAAGGGCGTTCTCTGGATGAGGTACCCGTAGCCGCCCCCAGATCTGAGCAATATTTTTATCAAAATCCAATATAAAGTCCTGGTATTTGACAAGTAGCTTATCCAACCATTTTTCTAACCGGGCCGCTTGGCGGGTATCGCCTCGATGGCGTATCAACTCCACGCCCCGGCGCAGCTCTCCTACTGTGACAACTGACACAAAAACCGGTGCTCGCTCACTTGTTACAAGCTTGAAGAAATCTTGCACGCCTTTATTGGCCTTTGACCGTTTTCTGGCCTCGCTTATTACATTTGTGTCAACCAAGTACATGATCTTCTTCATGCTCATCCTCTATGCGCTCGAAGTCATCATCCCGGCCCACATTCGGCATTGACGAGAGCACTTCCGCAAAGCTCTTCCTGTTAGAAGGCAGCAACACTTCCCTAAGAATGATACGATGTTCGGCTTCAGCACTTCGCCCATGACGCGCGGCACGTTGTTTGAGAACGTCGACGATGCGTTTATCAAGATTTCTAACCACTAAGTTTGCCACATCTTCACCTTATTGGATTGATGATTGTTGATTGATGATTGTTGATTTATCATTGCTCTATTGG
>CBETWD010000311.1:0-1693 GCA_965539945.1 uncultured bacterium | reverse complement strand
ACGCAATGCAGAAGATCACTGATAACCTACTTTAGGGAGTCGTCAATGAAACAAGCAACGCGGGTACTAATTATAGGCGGCGGGCCGTCAGGTCTTGTGGCCACATACGACTTATCGAAGCGTAAGATTCCTGCCGTCTGCCTTGAAGCGGATCGAATGGTGGGCGGGATCAGCAGGACCATCGAGTACAAGGGATTTCGTTTTGACGTGGGTGGCCACCGTTTTTTCACCAAGATTCAGGCGATAAATGATCTCTGGCAAGAAATCTTGGGCGATGAATTTCTGAGGCGCCCTCGTCTCTCGCGGATCTATTACAATGGGAAATTTTTCAACTATCCCCTGAAGCCGATGAATGCCCTGCTGGGTCTTGGCCTCATTGGCTCGGCCCAGATTCTCGGGAGTTACCTCCAGGCAAAGGCCGTTCCTTCAGCCGAGGAAGCGACTTTTGAGCAGTGGGTCACAAATCGCTTCGGCTCAAAGCTCTACAATGTTTTTTTCAAAACATATACTGAAAAGGTCTGGGGCGTTCCGTGTACGGAAATCAGGGCAGAGTGGGCCGCTCAGAGGATAAAAGGTCTTTCCCTCTATTCTGCTGTTGTAAATGCCCTGTTTAAGCAGAAGGAAGTCATCAAGACCCTTATAAATGAGTTCAACTATCCACGGCTTGGACCTGGACAGATGTATGAGACAATGGCACACAAGGCCGAAATACTGGGTGGTGAAATACGTCTGGAACATAGAGTCACGGAAATACAGCACGAAAATGGTCGGATAACAGGGGTGTGTTTTGCCTGTTCAGGTGCCTTGAATGTTGAAACCGGCACGGATTTCATATCTACAATGCCGATCACCCAGTTGATCTTAAACCTGCGGCCAGAGGCCCCTAAAGAGGTTATCAATGCCGCCCGTGCACTCAGGTACCGTTCGCTGCTTACTGTTAATCTACTTATGGACTGTCCAGAGAACCTGCCGGACACCTGGATATATGTCCATGATCCGTCTGTAAGACTGGGACGCATCCAGTGCTTTGCCAATTGGAGCCCGTATATGGTCCCTGATGCAAATCATTCGTCTAAGGGTCTTGAATATTTCTGCTGGGAGGGTGATGATTTTTGGTCAATGCCGGACGACGAATTGTTGGCCCTTGGAAAGACTGAGATAGGGCGTCTGGGATTGGTTGATCCAGACGCTGTTTTTGACGGTTTCGTGATCCGAATGCCCAAGTGCTACCCGGTCTATGATGAAGCATACAAGGGCCATGTGGAAACAATAAGGAATTATCTGACGGGGTTTAAAAATCTGCAACTATGCGGCCGCTATGGTCTGTTCAAATATAATAATATGGATCATTCCATGCTTACAGCCTTACTCGCCGTGGAAAATATCCTGGGCGCAAACCACGATGTCTGGTCGATTAATGCCGACGATGAGTATCATGAAGAGGTAAAAAACTGATAGACTGAGTGAGGACAGGTAGCGACCGTATAATCTCGGTTGTGAGAAGCAAATGAGATGTCTTTTTTAATTAATCCCTTATTAAACCTTCAGCTATGCTGATGGTCCTGGCTTTGCTATGCGGGTAAGTGGGAGTGTTTTTTCACCGCCCGCTTCGCTCAAGACGCAAAGTTCGCAAAGGAAAACAAAAAGGAAGTAAACTTAGCATCCTTCGCGTCTGCGGTGAACAGTATTCAGA
>CBETWD010000310.1:0-1738 GCA_965539945.1 uncultured bacterium | reverse complement strand
CTTATATCACAATCGCGCTGACTTCATTGAGAAAAAATGGAAATTCCTATACTATTAAATTAGCAGCCTTCGGCGGAACTTTCTCTGACAGGATGAACAAGATTTACATGATTTTTATTTATCCTGACTATCCTGTTGATCCTGTCAAAAAAATGGGAATTCCTATACTATCAAGTTGCTGATATTCTTTTCGTGCTTTCGGTATTTCGTGCTTTCGTGATAATTCTTTTCTTTTTCGTGTGTTGCACAATCTAACGGGTAACCGCACAAGGTCGAAAAATTGCGGAAGTAAAAAACGGTTACGATTATATTATAGAAATGCGTCCTGTTTTAAAAGAGCTTGAAATCCTGTCTTCTTCCAGGGAAGCCTATGTGGCTGGTGGGCCCGTAAGGGACTGGCTCCTGGGCAGGAAGGTACTGGATATTGATCTTGTAGTGCCGGATGGTGCTATTGCCCTTGCCCGGCGTTTTGCCCAAAGTACAACAGGACACTTTGTCATGCTGGATGAGAAGGAAGGGGTGGCAAGGGTTGTCTGTAAAGATTTTATTCTGGATTTCAGTCAGTACAGAGATATGGCTAATAACATCGAGGAGGACCTGTATCAGCGGGATTTCACCATAAATGCCATGGCAGTATCACTGTCTTCAGCCCTGCCTTTACTTGATAAAGTTCCGGCCTTATCCAATCACCAAATCACCAAATCACCAAATCACCAAATCCTAGACCCTACAGGAGGTCTTGCAGACCTTGATAATCGAATAATAAGGGCAACTTCTCAGAAAAACCTTGAATCTGATCCTCTAAGGCTTCTTAGGGCCTATCGTTTCAGATCCCAACTGGATTTTGAGATAGAGCAACGAACAAGAGATTACATCAGGGATCTATCAGGTTCTATAGACTCAGTCGCGTCAGAGCGTATTAGTCATGAACTAAGGCTGATCATGGAGTCAGAGAGGGCCGGCAGAACACTTCATGAGATGGTTCAGGTCAGGTTGCTGCACGCTCTTTTACCTGAAATCAACCCTATGGACGGTATGCCTCAGCCGGGTTATCACCATCTGGATGTTCTTGGTCACAGTCTTGCGACAGTTGATGCCATGGAGGATCTTATTGCCGACCCCTGCAATAAATTCTTTTACTGTGAGCCTATGGAGCACTGGATTACTGAAAATAGTGCTCGAATTCCTGATCTTAAGTGGGCGGCTTTTCTTCATGACATCGGCAAGCCGGCCTGCAAGGGGGAAAAACAGGGACGCACTACCTTTTACCGCCACGATCATATTGGATCAGACATGGTCCTGGCAATAGGAAAACGTCTTCGTTGGCCCAAACAGGAAACTATATTTGTAGCCAAGCTGGTAGGGCTTCACATGCGCCCATTTCATCTCCTGAAAGATATTAGACAGGGAGGACCCACTAAACGGGCCATGAGGCGACTCCTTATGGAAACCGGCGCTGATTACCCGGCCCTCTTTCTTCTTGCCATGGCTGACAGCATGTCCGGCTGTGGGCCGCTTAAACCATTAGAGCTTGATGCAGATCTGGCCAGGCTGTGGAAAAATGTACATATTTTTTATCAGGATTGGCTAAAGCCGGTAAAGATGCGGCCTCGTCTCCTTACAGGCCATGATCTTCAAAGGATCTTTGAGCTATCTCCCGGGCCATTGATAGGTAAATCTCTTGATGCCCTGGAAGAGGCCCAGGTGGAAGGGGCAGTCAGTACCAGGGACGAGGCCG
>CBETWD010000309.1:0-1744 GCA_965539945.1 uncultured bacterium | reverse complement strand
AGCCGGACTATGGCGATGCCATTGTCTTGGGATCCATCGGGGACGCTACTACCCTGGTTCCCATGCTGGCCTCTGACGCCACGTCGCATCAGATCGCAGGCCTTATTTATAACGGCCTGGTTAAATACGACAAGGACCTCAACCTGGTTGGTGATCTGGCTGAGTCATGGGCAATCTCTCCTGACGGACTTACCATCACCTTTAAGCTCAGGAAGGGGGTTAAATGGGAGGACGGTGAGCCGTTTACCTCTGAGGATGTGCTCTTTGGCTTTGAGACCATCACAGCCCCAGACACCCCGACTGCCTATGCGGGTGATTTTCTGGAGGTCGAAAATGCCGAAGTACCTGATCCTTATACCTTTAAGGTGACGTACAGGGAGCCATTTGCCCCTGCCCTGAGTTCCTGGGGGAATTTGGTTGTGCTGCCAAGGCACCTGCTGGAAGGAAAGGACATCACAAAGAGTCCCCTTGGACGAAATCCTGTCGGCTTGGGTCCGTACAGCCTTTCAGAGTGGAAGACCCAGGAACGCATAGAGCTGAAGGCAAATCCCAGTTGTTTTGAAGGACGGCCTTACCTTGACCGCTATATAATGAGGATAATACCTGACTCGGCGACCATGTTCCTTGAGCTGAAATCAGGTGGCCTTGACTGGATGGGGTTATCTCCGATCCAATATGAAAGGCAGGCAAACTCCCTGTTTTTCGAGATAAATTTTAACAAATATCGCTATCTCTCCTTTTCATATACGTATCTCGGTTACAATTTAAAATTCCCTCTCTTTACAGACAAAAGAGTAAGACAGGCCCTTGCCTATGCCATAGATAAGGATGAAATCATCCGTGGAGTGCTTTTGGGATATGGAGTGAAGGCAACCGGCCCGTATAAACCTGATACATGGTTTTACAACCCAAATGTCAGACGTTATCCATATGATCCGAAAAGGGCAACAGCCTTGCTTGCCGAGGCAGGCTGGGTGGACAGGGATGGAGACGGCCGGCTGGACAAGGAAGGGATGCCATTCTCATTCACAGCCATAACCAATCAGGGTAATTCTCTGAGGGATCGAACAGCCCAGATTATTCAGTACAGGCTCAAGCAGATCGGGATAGAGATGAAGATCAGGACCCTTGAGTGGACAGCCTTTATCAATGACTTTATAGACAAGAGGCGGTTCGAGGCAGTAATACTGGGCTGGACATTGGGACAGGACCCGGACATCTATGATATCTGGCATTCCTCAAAGACAGGCGGAAAGGAGCTGAACTTTATCAGTTACCAGAACCCTGAGATGGACCGCCTCCTTGTGGAGGGGCGGAGGACTTTTGACCGCAATGAACGTAAGAAAATATACTGGCGTATCCAGGAGATACTGGCTGAGGATCAGCCCTATACTTTTCTTTACGTTCCAATGGCCCTTCCAGTGATCCACAAGCGTTTCAAAGGTATTGAGCCTGCTCCTGCCGGTATAACTTACAACTTCATGCGGTGGTGGGTGCCAAGGTATGAGCAGAAATACATAATGCCTTGATTCCGCTGAAAATACCCCGGATGCATCTCTTTACAGACAATTTTGAATTTTGAATGTTGAATTAAGGTATATATCTTTTTAAATCTTCTTCCACAATTCAGCATTCAGCATTCAAAATTCAACATTTATTGTACGTCCTTCAGCCTTTATCTTTAACTTCAGGCAAAAAAGCTCTGCATTATTTTTTTGAATTCTTCTCCGCGCCACATAGCGGA
>CBETWD010000308.1:0-1787 GCA_965539945.1 uncultured bacterium | reverse complement strand
ATACAAGATCAACAAAGTGTAAACTACTTTTGACTTGTCGTGAAGGATGCCATATTTTTTCACCCTTTGCCAAAAGGACACAGTGGATAATTACACGTCTTGCAACTAAAACATAGCCCACCATGGCCCAGGGCCGCAATCTTTTCCCGATCCATGTATTCCCCGGCCAATATCCTGGGGAGCACCAGATCCAATACGGTGGTGCGGAAATACATAGCACAGGCCGGAATCCCCAGGACAAGCACATCCCCGATATAGCTCACCAGAAACATGGCCCCTGGTAAAACCGGACTACCATACACTATATCCGTTGCACCGGCCTCCCTGATTGCCACACGTGTCACGTCATCCGGGTCAACGGACATCCCGCCTGTACATAATATCAACTCGGCCCCCTGCCCAAGGACTTTTTTTATCTCTTCCTGGATCATCTCCACATCGTCCGGGGCCAAAGAAACTGATAGCACATCGACGCCGTAGTCATTAAGCTTTTCCTTCATTATTGGGCCGAAGGCGTCCTTTATGCGGCCCTCAAATACCTCTTGACCCGTAACTAAAACGGCTCCCCTTTTAATCTTCCAAGGCAGGACCCGGATGAGCCCACCGGCATTTGAGGCGATGGACACTGCCTTATCCACTATCGGCCTAGGCACCACAAGCGGTATTGCCCTGCCTGCGGCCACAAGATCGCCTTTTTTGACCACTGTGTTGTCATGGCAAGTGGCCAGCATTACCTCCCCAAGGAGATTTAAGGTCAACAAGTGCCGGCAGTCTACCTGCAACAGGCCTTCTGTCTCTGCGCGAAAACCTACTTTGCCTTCAGATGGCTGGTTATCGTATTCAATGCCAGGGCCGGCTATGGCCCGTGCCATGCTAAGCGCTGCTTCATCTTCATGCAGCTCATTCCCTGAAAGCTCCAGCACATAGATATGATTTTTCCCCATGCGCTGCAAATGCGGTATGTCACTGTCCTTAATCACATAACCTTTTTTAAAGGTAGGCCCCTTTTTCTCCCCAGGGATTATCTCCGTCATATCATGGGGAAGAACCATCCCTACTGCATTGGTTACAGGAACCATCTTTAATCCCATTCGAATACCTTCGAGCCTCTCATAAGATTTTATAGTAGGCACCGTGCGCGCAGGCTCGACATAATACCTTACCGTCGCCCTTCTCCACTTCCCTGCAGTCCTGCACATAGTCACCACAGGACTCACACTGCACCCTCCTGATTGGTCTTCCGGGCAGGTCAGAGGCAGGCACTTCCAGTCTGACCTCCTGCACCTTGAAGAGTTCATCATCACTCATCAGCTTATATGCCTTTAATTGACGCTTGTATTTGTCCTCTATTTCCGGGCAATACTTCCGCGAAAGCTCTCTTGATGCTTCTCTGGCAACTATCCTGAAAGCCTTACCGGTCTTCAGGTGCACAAAGGTCGCTGCCATTATCCCATAGTCCACCCATCTCAAAGAGCGTTTGCCAAGGGAACATCCGGTAACAGACTGTATAGCATCGCTGGCACACCGATCAATTTCCACATAGACCATAAAAGACTTGCGGTCCTTACCCTTTGGATCATCTATGCCCAGCAGGCGTAATCCCAGCATAGCGAGCCGCACCCCAAGGACCTGACCGGCACACAGATGCCCATGAATCCGGACAGATTCCTCCAGGAGTTCCTCAAATGGTCTTTCAAAAATCTTGGTTGTCGATTCCATCTTCCTGTCCAAAATTATTCGATCTGTGCGGTTAAGAAACTACTCAAAATCAATCACGAAAACACGAA
>CBETWD010000307.1:0-1821 GCA_965539945.1 uncultured bacterium | reverse complement strand
ACAAAGGGAGGAGCCATGAAAGTGATATCTTGCATTTTTTGCCCGGTGATCCTGCTTGTTTTATCAGCAGTAGCAGTAGCAGGCCAGACAGTATTAAAAAGCACGGTTGATGACCAGGTAGCTATTCATGTCACAGTGTATAACAGCAACCTCGGCCTTATAAAGGATACGCGCAAGGTTGCGCTTCCTGTGGGTGAAGGGGAGCTGAGATTCATGGATGTTGCCTCCCACATCATGCCTGTAACCGTTCACACAAAGTCACTGAATCACCCGGATGACTTCAGCGTGCTTGAACAGAATTACGAATATGATCTTATGAATGCCGATAAGCTCCTTGATAAGTATGTGGGAAAAAAGATAAAGCTGATGGATTGGAACGAGTTCCAGGACAGAAAGCAAGTCGTGGAAGCAACTCTGTTAAGCAACAACCAGGGGCAGATCTACAAAATAAACAATGAGATATACCTGGGACATCCCGGCTACAAGATCCTTCCTGAAATACCTGAAAACCTTATAGCAAAACCGACTCTCACATGGCTTTATAACAACAAGAGTAAAAAGACCCACGAGCTGGAAGTCTCTTATCTTACCAATAATATTAACTGGAAAGCAGATTACGTTGTTGTCCTGAACAAGGATGACACATCTGCGGACATATCCGGTTGGGTAAGCCTGGACAACAGAAGTGGTGCAACCTACAAGAATGCCGCTCTAAAACTGGTAGCGGGTGAAGTTCACCGGGTCAAAGAAGGAATGCACGATGACAGGGTCTATGCCATGGCGATGAGCAAAGAAGCCGGGGCACCGCAATTTGAGGAAAAGGCCTTCTTTGAATATCACATATATGACTTGCAGAGAAAAACCACAATCAAGGACAACCAGACAAAACAGGTCAGTTTGTTTGAAGCCATTGATGCGCGGATTCAGAAAGAGCTGCTTGTCTATGGGATGAAAGGCTATTTTACCAGACGTTATAGGGACCAAAACCCAAAACAGCCGGTGAATGTCTATGTCAAATTCAAGAATTCACAAGACAATAGTCTGGGCATGCCTCTACCGGCAGGGATTATGCGCTTGTACAAGCAGGATTCTGATAAAAGCCTGCAGTTTATAGGCGAAGACAGAATAGAGCATACTCCGAAAGATGAGGAAGTGAGGCTGAAAGTTGGTGAGACGTTCGATGTGGTAGCAGAGAGGACCCAGACAGACTACAGGCAGATTACCACAAAGCTTTATGAATCTGAGTGGGAGATAACACTTAGAAACCATAAAAAAGAAGATATTACCGTGGGCGTAGTGGAACCATTATTTGGAAACTGGGCGGTAATCAGCAACAATTATCCTTACAAGAAGGTCGATGCCTTTACAATAAGGTTCGATGTGACGGTCCCCAGGGACGGCGAAGTAAAGGTAAAATACAGGATCAAGGTTGGGCAGTGAGCAGTTGATAAATGGAATTCATAAGGCCTCCTGGCTAAGAACCCACTTCTCAATCATTTCAAACGCAGGCTTCTAATCGGTCTGGATATGGACAAATAAACAAAAAAAATACAGAAGTACCAAAAAAGACAACGGCAGGACAGCCGATCCCTACGTGGGTGTGCTGCCGTTGTGCTGATGACGGGGTGCGAAGCCTCACGGACAACGTACCGAATTGGGTCGAAATGGTGACAGACCGACCCCATACTACTCTAGGTTAGGGACTGGAGAAGGGAGGAGTCGGGGGCGATTTCCTGTCAGTATCAGTCATTTCTAAAAGAACCATTTCAAGCCTGGATGCCTCGCGCAGTATTATCTGGACATATTTTCCACCTTTGGAAG
>CBETWD010000306.1:0-1881 GCA_965539945.1 uncultured bacterium | reverse complement strand
TAGGGTATAGTGATGAGATCATTCGGATAGTCAATCAGCCTCCAGATCAATAATAAGGGAAGAGACAAAACGACCGTCAATTGGCATGTCTGCCGGCAAATCCATCCATTCTTCGTAAAGTGTCATTAAAGATTCCTTCACAATTGAATCAAGCCTTTCGCGCGCAAGACCTGCCTGCTCGGCAACAGGTTGCAGGGCCTCTATGCAATGTTTGACTGTTTCTAATAGTGGTTCAGGCCCTGAAGAATTTTTTTCTTCACTGAATGAAGGAGTTGGGCTATCCGGGAACCACGTGCTTCTCAAGTAGTTAAGTTTCCCTGCCGGTACAGGATAAAACTTCAATTCTCCACCTAATGTCTTTTGGGCAAGGGCGGTCAAAAGGGCCTGGGGCAAGATAAGCTCATTCGGATGGCCTAAGTTGGTTGAGGCCCAGGGGATCTCCCCGGCCCAGTTTCCATGTTGAGGTAAGATGCATGCCATAAGGCGTGTCCATTCATCTGCGGTGGTTATAAGATCTTCCATCGCGGCAAGTTCTGTCATGTCACAAAATGGGCGGTACTTGCTGAGGGCCGGGTCCCATAACAGGGGACGCTTAAATAATAGTCCCTTTAAGGCGTCTGCCCATGCTTCAGGCAAATGTAAAAAATCCTTGGATATCCGGCCGGAGTCCACCAGGCTGCGGGCCTTTGCAGCCAATTTTCTGGTCACGGTATTTGCAAGTCTTAGTATGTCTTCTATTACACCGGATTTCAGGATGTCCTTTGGGGACCTATGTTCTGTCTTCGCAGCAGCTTCCAAGCCCAGATTAAGAAAGGCCGCCACCTTGAAAAGTGAATTTCGTAATGCATCAGGGTCATCGAGGTCAACTTCGTCCACCATAAGGACCTTGTTTGCAGCGCCTGCCCATTCCTGGACAACTCGTTCCATGACTCTTGTGCCTGACAGTTCTTCTATAGCAGTTCGAAGGACCGGATAATCTCCCATGTATAGAGTAGGCACAAAGGCCGGCAGCAGAATATCAGACCCTTTTTCTCCTTCAAAGTAGGCAATTTCAACTTTTCTAATATGATTACCAGGCAGAGGGGCGTAAATATCAAGGGCGTCATAATAGTCCGGAAGGCCCCAATCTCCTATTCGGGAACGCCGGAGATGAAGGGATTTTTCCACGTTTTCCGCCTCAGTCTCTCCGAGGATGGTCTCCAATACATCCCTGTAGAGACCAGGCGACACCTCCAGCATCTTCATGAGAAAACGCCCCCAGATTGGCTGCAACGCCTCCTTTTTGAAAAACACGAAATACACATTATCCAAAGTAAACTGAGGAAGTTTGTCTTTGGCTTCCTGTATATCCATGTCATCAGGCCGCTTGTAGATCCGGATAAAGGGTCTCAAAATAGCAGGAAGAAGTGTCTCATCTTTTTTCATCAGCCATTGTAACCATGATGCGATCGCCTCTTCGCCGATTTCAAAAAGGAGTAATATCCATGTTGCTATTTTCTCAGGCCTGAGTTCAGCCTTATGCCACCAGTCCAGATCGAACACGAACTGTAACTGTTCTGCATTTGCTAAACTTAAAATATGAACAGCATCATGAGGCCCAATTGCCTTAAGAGTCCAGAATAATTCCTCAACCGGCAATCCTTGCACAAGGACCCTGCTATCCTGAGAAAGTAGTATTATTTCCTGGCGCATCTCCCATGGAGTCATTAAGACCATAGATGCCTGCTCAGCAAGAGACAGCTCATTCATAAGTGCCTCGGCCTCAGCCTCAGGCAAGGTTAAAAATGAATCAGGTTTAAGAATAGTCAAGTCTTGATTCCTTCTTACCGATAAAACAATAGTACGCAACCGGACACTTTATAAAGTGAACAACAATAATCA
>CBETWD010000305.1:0-1882 GCA_965539945.1 uncultured bacterium | reverse complement strand
TTCTTCACTAAATCAAAGTATTAGCGGAAGAGCATCAAAAATGGAAATTCCTATACTATTAAATTAGAAAACGTTATAATAACACATCTTAATATTGAAATATCTATGCTGAAAGGAGCCTGAATTTAAATGACCGATTTGGAAAAGCTGAGGGTGCTCCTGCCCCATTGGATTGCGCACAACAGTGAACACATAGCCGAAATTGACAGGTGGGCCAAACTATGTGAAGATTCAGACAATATCCAGGTAAAAGAAGCACTCAAAAAGGCAATAAGCGCCACTGAACAGGTTACCAAAGAGTTGCAACATGCCCTGGACCTGGCCGGAGGTCCCATTGAGAGCCCTGAACCCCATGGCCATCACCACGAACATGGTCACACCCACCACGAACATGGAAAGGATTAATGAAATACATAAGCACCCGCGGAGGGATTGATCCCATATCCTTCACAGAAGCCGTAATGATGGGGCTTGCTGCAGACGGAGGGTTGTTATTGCCGGATCCCCTCCCATCTGTGGGTTCGGCCACTCTTGATGAATGGAAAGGCCTGAGTTATCCAAAGCTTGCCCTTAAAATTATAGACCTCTTTGTTGACGATCTTTCAGACAAAGAGCTTGGGGCACTTATTCACGACGCCTATACCACATTCGACACGCCTGACGTCACCCCTATTGTTAAAGTTGGAAAACACTATGTCCTGGAACTATTCCATGGGCCGACCCTGGCCTTTAAGGACGTTGCCCTGCAGGTCCTGGGAAATCTTTTTTCTCACCTTCTCAGGGAATCAGGCGAGAATATGAACATCCTAGGCGCCACTTCCGGAGATACGGGCAGTGCCGCCATCTATGGAGTCAGAGGAAAGGATAATATTAACATCTTTATACTCCATCCCCAGGGGCGGGTGAGCAAGGTGCAGGGCCTTCAGATGACCACGGTGCCGGAGAAGAACGTCTTTAATATTGCGGTACAAGGCACCTTTGATGACTGCCAGGCCATAGTAAAGGCCATATTCAACCAGCTTGACTTCAAGGCCCGATATCATCTGGGTTCCATCAACTCCATCAATTGGGCCAGAGTCCTTGCCCAGGTCGTATATTACGTCTATGCCGCTCTGAAGGTAAAAGAGCAAACAGGAGCTGGATCAATCAATTTCTCTGTACCAACCGGAAATTTTGGAGACATCTTCGCAGGCTATGTAGCAAAACAGCTTATTCAGCCCAATATAGGAAGACTGATCCTTGCCACCAATGAAAACAATATTCTGACTCGTTTTGTCCTGCAGGGCCGCTATGCCAAAAGTAAAGTGATTCCCACCATAAGCCCCTCCATGGATATCCAGATCGCCAGCAATTTTGAGCGCTATCTTTATTACCTGTACAATCAGGAACCCGAACGGATAAAACAGGCATTTATCTTTCTTGATAAAAAAGACGAAATTATAATTAGCCAGGAGGAACGGACCCAGGTGAGAAAGGATTTTGCCTCTGCTTCTATAGACCAGGCCTCAACGATCACAACCATCAGGGACGTCTATAAGGAAACAGGTTATATTCTGGACCCACACACTGCAGTGGGGGTAGCCGCGGCTGAGAGACTGGGGCCTGATCTGCCAAAGGGACCAACCATCTGCCTGGCCACTGCACATCCGGCAAAATTCCCCGAGGCTGTACGCAAGGCCATAGGCAGGGAACCGGAGCGACCGGAATCATTAAAAGGAATTGAAAGCAGGCCCAGCAGATGCGAAATTCTTACTGCAGAAGTAGACGCAGTGAAGAATTATATTGTTAAGCATGCATTATGAGCAATCAGGTTTTTTGTAAGCGTTTATAGGGCACCGCATCTGCTTTGTTGTCGGGCACTTGAAGTACAGGGAGTACGTCT
>CBETWD010000304.1:0-1912 GCA_965539945.1 uncultured bacterium | reverse complement strand
GGCCTTTTTGAAGAAAACAGCCGGAAAATCGCAGAGATCATCCACGCCAAAGGCGGATTGGTCTATTGTGACGGTGCAAACATGAATGCCGTCATGGGTATAGTGCAAATGGGCAAGATCGGGGTTGACGTAATGCACCTGAACCTCCACAAGACCTTCTCCACGCCTCACGGGGGAGGCGGGCCGGGCTCAGGTCCTGTGTGTGTCAAAAGAGAGCTTGAGCCGTTTCTCCCTGTTCCCCGCGTAGTCAAGGAAAAGGAGAAATATATCCTTTCCGGAGATTATCCTGAATCAATTGGCAAGGTACAGGCCTTTCACGGAAATGTTGGTGTTATGATAAAGGCCTATAGCTATATTCGCAGCATGGGGCCGAAAAATCTGAAAAAAGCCAGCCAACTTGCCGTGTTAAATGCGAATTATATCAAGGAAAGTCTAAAAGGGACATTGCATCTTCCCTATGACAGACCGTGCATGCATGAATGCGTTTTCTCGGATGAACTTCAAAAGGACGACAAAGTAACGACCCTGGATATGGCCAAGCGACTTATGGAGTATGGATTTCATCCGCCTACAGTCTATTTCCCGCTGGTTGTGCACGGTGCCATCATGATAGAGCCGACCGAGACAGAATCCAAAGAGGATATCGACCAGTTTATTAAAGCATTCAAAGCAATCGTGAGTGAGGTGAGGCAAAATCCGGACCTGCTGCATGACGCACCAAGAATGTGCAAGGTAAGGAGGCTGGATGAGGTAACCGCGGCGCGCAAACCTTGTCTTGCGGGGTGAGGAGCAGGTTGCGAGTTGCGAGTTGCGAGTTGCGGGTTACGGGTTACGGGTTACGGGTTAAATGAGAAGCGGTGTTTTTCCATGAAACCTGGAAATTCCTATACCATGAACTTAGCTGCCTTCGGCAGGACTTCTCTGACAGGATGAACAAGATTTACATGATTTTCATTCATCCTGATTATCCTGTTGATCCTGTCAAAAAATGGAAATTCCTATACCATGAACTTACTCCCTCTTTGTCTTTTTCTCGTTGGGTACCTGGAAGACCAGTGTGGCGGTATACTTCATCTGGGTGTATTTTTCTTTATCTTCGCCGGTGGCTTCTGTTTTGAAATAATAGCGGACAAACCATCTGCCGGGCCGGGTCACGGGCATCACGATATTTCCTCCGGTCACTTCAGTGGCCTGGTAGAATAAGTCTTCAGATTCCGTGGAAAATCCGTTATAGGTGGCATCCCACGTGCCTTTGCCCTTGTATTTTTTTCCATTGTAGTAAATCTCAAGCTCCAGATTTTCTCCTGGCTTGATTGTTGAAATATCCCGGGTCGGAACAAGCTCCAGATTTTGACCGATCTTATACGGAAATTTTTGCGAAGGTTCTTTGCAGACAACATAAGTTTTGGTCTGTTGAATGCTGTAAAGGCTCTTTGTGATGCTTTGGGCTTTATCCATAATAGCGCTTTTAGGTTTGATGGTATGGCGCTCCCGTCCTTTTTTGTCAATATAAACAGTGTAATATCCAGGGTTGGTCTCGGCTGCAAGTACATAAGTCCCTGGATGATCATAGCTAACCATATAAGAATGGAGGCACGTTTCGTCTCTGATCTGGAGCTGCTTCACATCACCTGTGGGCTCAAAAATTTTAATATACTTTAATTTTTTGCTTCTAATCCCATCATCCACTGGAATGTGGTGTCCGTAGCAAAAAAAGAGGGGTGAAGACTTGCCCACGGTCACGAGGTAGCGGCTCGATTGAATGTAAATGGAATGGGCAAGAGCACTGGATGAAAAAATGGCAGTGAAAGCAATGAATATAAACAGGTACAATAAACCATTATAGGCTTTCAGTCTTGAATCGTAACTCGTTGTAAACATATAGAGCCTCCTTGATTTTTTTATGAGTGAT
>CBETWD010000303.1:0-1918 GCA_965539945.1 uncultured bacterium | reverse complement strand
CAGGACTTTCTGCAGTGTAATCAGGTAAGAGTTGATTGAGAATTTGTCATGCATAATCCGGTATTATCGGATAAGTATCAAGCAATTTGGCAAGTCCCTCCAAGGCAGGTATTACAGCCTCTTCTTCATGGGGTTCAAGGGTCAGGATGGGGGTTTTCCCCTGAGCGTAAAGCCACGAAAAAAGGCTGTCAAAGTCAAGAACCCCTTCTCCAATAGCGAGGTGATCATCATGCACTCCCATGTTATCGTGGAGATGGAGCTGACCCAGTCGGTCTCCCAGGTCTTTCAGCCATCTGTCCAGGCTGGTTTTTGAAAACACATTCTGGTGACCGAAGTCCAGGCAGAATCCGAGAAGCGGTGATTTGATTCTGCGGAAGATCTCCTTATGTATCTCTGTATCTAACTCATACACATTTTCGAGCATTAGGGGAATATTCAATGGAGATGCATACTCCAAAAGAATAGTCAGAGATTCTATGGCATTATTTATCCAACGATCTTCTAAATTAAAGTAGTGCCTGTAGTCAAAGCCGGTATGGCATACTACAGATCTTGCTTCAAACAGAGACGCAAGATCCAATGCTTTTTTTATCCTCTCTACAGAGATCCTGCGGACTTTTCGATCTATCGCCCCCAGGGAAAGGTCTGAATAGGGCGCATGGATAGTACAAATCAGCCCCTCTTTTTTAAGAATTTTTGCTATTTTTTTAAATTTGGGCCGTTGAAATTTGTCCAGGATCTCACCGTTTAGTCCTATTTCGGGATTAATGTGTTCTTTCAGTAGGCCGGGAAGGTGCTGATTTACCAGTAAATCAAAGGGACAGCATACAAAGGCCTGTTGTTTGAGCCTTTCAATATCCATTATTTATTCTCCTGACAAGCTCACAGACATCCTCGTAGCATGCATCTTCATCAAATCCCGGGCAGTCGGCCTTTATGGCATCCCATGCCTTCTGATCTCCGAGTATGCTCGGGTGAAGAGGCCATCTCCTGCATTGAAAGGGCTTGACCTCGTGGATTTTGCAGAACCCATCATCGCCATAAAAGATACAATGGCCGTCAACAATTTTCATTTCTATCCTGTTACCTTTCTTCACGCAAAACTCCCGGAGGAAATCGGCTAAATCAAGATCCAGAAAGGAAGCTATGGCCTTCTGTTCCGCCTGAGACAGGGAAACAGTGCTCTCTCCATGGCAACAGTGACCGCAAAGTTTACAGGAAAAGACTTCGTGGGGGTTTGTTGGGACGGTTACATCAGCATATCGTATCGGATCCTGCACTCCTGCTGTGGCAAAGCCCCTGATTCGCAAAAGGCAGGAATCGCATTTCCCACATGCTACATCTTGATTTTGATAACATGACCAGGTGAGGTGCAGAGGGGCCTTCAGAGCCAGGCCCTCTTTTACCACCATCCCCTTATCATAATCGATTAATGGAGTTATGATTTTAATCTTTGTTTCAGGCAGTGTCCCTTCTTTTATGAGCAATTGGTAGGCATCGAAGTAGGATTTCCTGCAGTCCGGGTAGCCGGAGCTATCCACTTCTGTGGCCCCTATATATATGTATCCGGCTCCGAGCACCTCTGCCCAGGAGACTGCCACTGCCAGCATATGGGTATTCCTGAAGGGGACATATGTTGCCGGGACTCCTGATTCCTCAAGGGACTCTTCCGGTACTGGTATTGCAAGGTCTGTAAGGGCGGAACCACCTATAGACTTAAGATAGGACATATCGACCTTCAAGCGGTCCTTAACTCCATAGTGATCAGCTATTGCATCAAAGGCCAGGAGTTCTCGCTCTTCGGTAAGCTGGCCGTAATTTACATGAAGAAAGGCCGGACGGCAATTGTGTATAGCAATAGCAGCAGCAACACAGCTATCAAGACCTCCGCTTACAAGACATATACTCAAGGGAAGCT
>CBETWD010000302.1:0-1945 GCA_965539945.1 uncultured bacterium | reverse complement strand
CACGGGCGGTTAACTCAGTGGTTAGAGTGCCATCCTCACACGGTGGAAGTCACTGGTTCAAATCCAGTACCGCCTACCACATATAATTTTAATGGGTTATAGTCTGTTGTTTTTTTTAAGCTCCTCCAAAAGAGGAGCTTTTTTTAGGCAGGGGAAAAACGATCCACTTCATAGCAAAGCACTGACTCCACCCTGTGTCGCATAGTATGATTTTCCCAAGGGGTAAAATAAGGGTGAAGCCGGTCCGTTTTGAGATTTCAAATACTACCAGCTTAGCAACAATTCCCAAGGTCTCAGGTGTCTATCTCTTCAAAGACCCAGAGGATACTGTCCTGTATGTTGGAAAGGCCAGGGACCTGCGGCAGCGGCTAGCCTCATATCTCAGGCCTGGTTCGTTTGTATTGCCGAAGACAGGCTTGATTGTGAAGCTGGCCGAGGCATTTGAGATTATAGTCACAGCTACTGAAAAAGAGGCACTTATACTTGAAGCCTTGCTCATAAAGGAGCACCGGCCCAAATACAATATCGTACTCCGGGATGACAAAGCTTATCCCTTTCTCAAACTTGATATAAAAAAGCCGTTCCCCCGCCTGAGCGTTGTTCGGCGCAGAGCAAAAGACAGGGCACTCTATTTCGGCCCTTATCCTTCTGCAAGGGGGGTGAGGGAGACCATGAGGTCCATTTCCTCCTTGTTTGGGCTTAGAACTTGCTCTGACAGATCCATGAGGACCAGGGTTCGTGCCTGCCTGTTACATCAGATCGGGCGCTGTTCGGCCCCGTGCGTGGGGGCTATATCAGAAAAGGATTATGCTGATCATGTAAGGCAGGTAAAGCTATTCCTCAAGGGCAGGACAGGTCCGCTTCTTAAGATTTTAAGATCACAGATGGAGGGGGCATCAGAGGCACTTGAGTTCGAAAAGGCCGCGATCTTGAGAGATCAGATCTATGCCATTAAGAAAGTTGCTGAAAAACAGTCAATAGTGGCAGGCATGCACGCCAATTGGGACATTATCGGCCTCGCTCGCAATGGAGATATCTCAACATTGGCTGTACTCAGGGTGCGGGACGGAGTAGTGCAAGGCCAGGAGATACACCGTTTGAACAGGGTTATTGAGGAGACGGATCAGGAAATACTATCTGTATTCATTCGTCAATTTTATCAAGAGAGTCCTGTGCCAAAGGAGATAATTCTTCCAAAAGAGGTAGAAAATTCCGGTCTGATTGCAGAATGGCTATTTGACATGGCCGGCAAAACAGTATTGCTTAGAAGGCCGGCAAGAGGTCTAAAATGCAGACTGCTTGAAATGGCCAAAACAAATGCCGGGCAGGCCATGCTTTCAGTTGAGAGACAACACGAGGCATGGCGGGAAAAGGCCGGCATTATAATGGATGTACTGAATCTAAAATATGCCCCTGAAAAAGTTGAAGGCGTGGACATCTCAATAACAGGGGGAGAGCTTCCCATCGGAAGCCTTGTAGCCTTTTACAAGGGGCAACCGAACAAAAAAGGCTACAGACATTACAATATCAAAGGAGTCAGAGGTACAGACGATTACGCAATGATCAGGGAAGTAATGCTAAGGAGAATCGCCCGGGGGAAGGAGAGAGGAGATCTGCCCGACCTGTTCCTGATAGATGGAGGCCGTGGGCAACTCGGACAAGCAGTTGAGGTAGCGGATTCCGCGGGCCTTTTTGGAAAATTTGATCTTGTGGCCCTTGCCAAGGAGATCAGGGATGAAGGTGAGAAGATCTTCCGTCCCGGATGGTCTAAGCCCTTGATTTTGCCACGGCATCATCCGGTACTGTTATTCCTGCAACAGGTGAGGGATGAGGCCCACCGGTTCGGGATTAATTTTCACCGGAAAAGACGGGATGCCAAGAGACTACGTTCACATCTCAGTGAGATTTCAGGCGTGGGTCCAAAACGGCAACAGGCGCTTTTAAA
>CBETWD010000301.1:0-1968 GCA_965539945.1 uncultured bacterium | reverse complement strand
TATGGAAAGAGATAGCAGTTGACTTTGATACGCCTGTATCTCTGTTTGCAAAGCTTGGAGAAAATAGTTACTCATTCCTGCTGGAAAGCCTTGAAGGCGGAGAGAAATGGGGAAGGTACAGCTTTATCGGATTCAAGCCCTTTCTGGTCTTCGGTTGTAAGGGGAATGATATCTTCACGGAGATTGAAGGCAAGCGTGAAAATATTACTGCTGCTGATCCGCTTGCTGCCCTCAGAGAAATAATGGCACGCTTTTCACCGGCAGAGGTCCCTGGGCTTCCTCGATTTTACGGAGGGGCTGTTGGATATATGGGATATGACATGGTTCGCTTCATGGAGCGTCTGCCTGAAAATCTTTCAGACACCGCAGGGTTTAATGATGCGGTGTTCATGTTTCCCGAGATCCTGCTTGTTTATGACAATATCCGCCAAACTCTCAAGATCATTGCCTGCCTTCGGGTAGAACAGGAAGACAACGCGGAATCTGTATATATAAGAGGGGAAAAAGCTATAGAAGACGTGATTCGTCGCATTCGACACGGATTGGATTACCCTGCCCCGCTTGCAAATCCCATCCCTGCCACCAGCCTCAGTCCGGAGGTCCCCCAAGAGCGATTTGAGGACATTGTCCGCAGGGCAAAGGAATACATCCGGGCCGGAGACATAATCCAGGTAGTGCTTTCTCAACGGTTTTCCGGCAAAAACCTTATCCCTACGTTTGACCTGTACCGTGCCCTTAGAAGGATAAATCCATCGCCTTATCTTTATTACCTGCACCTGGAAGACGAAGTGCTCATTGGTTCTTCACCTGAGATTTTAGTCAGGCTGACAGGCAATAAGATTGAAGTGAGGCCTATTGCAGGCACCAGACCAAGGGGTAAAGATCAACAGGGAGACATACGCTTTGAAAAGGAACTTCTCGCTGACCCTAAGGAGAGGGCGGAACACCTGATGCTGCTTGACCTTGGAAGAAATGATGCCGGCAGGGTTGCCAAGATGGGGAGCATAAAGGTTGAGGATCTGATGACTGTAGAACGCTATTCCCATGTGATGCATATTGTCACAGGTGTTAAAGGGGAGCTAATGGATGGAAAGGACATGTTTGACGTACTACAGGCCTGTTTTCCCGCAGGTACTGTGTCAGGCGCGCCCAAGATCAGGGCCATGGAGATAATAGAGGAGCTTGAACACGCCCGGCGGGGACCGTATGCCGGTGCTGTAGGCTACTTCGGTTTTTCAGGCAACATGGATCTTGCCATCACCATTCGTACCCTCTGCCAGAAAAAGGATATGCTGTACCTCCAGGCCGGAGCCGGTATAGTTGCTGACTCAGATCCCACTTTTGAGTGGGAGGAGACCATCAGCAAGGGGCAGGCTCTCATGCGGGCCATCCACGTCGCCCATGAGGAACTATCATAATGCTTATAGTTATCGACAACTACGACTCCTTTACTTACAACCTGGTCCAGGCCCTGGGAATGCTGGGGGCGGATATAAAGGTTGTAAGAAATGATAAGGCCACTGTGGAAGAGATAGCCTCCTGGACACCGGACCACCTCCTTGTCTCCCCCGGTCCTTGCACACCCAACGAGGCCGGCATATCCGTGGCTGCCATACGTCACTTTGCCGGAAAAATCCCGGTCCTGGGTGTGTGCCTCGGCCACCAGTCCATCGGTGTTGCATTTGGAGGCAAGATAGTCAGGGCAGGAAGGCTTATGCACGGCAAGACATCAATGATCACACACGATGGAAAGGGCGTATATCGCGGCCTGCCGAATCCATTCGAGGCCATGAGATATCATTCGCTCCTTGTAGATAAGGCAACCCTTCCGGAGTGTCTTACAGTTACGGCGTGGTCGGAGCAGGACGAGCTTATGGGCTTCAGGCACAGGGATTTTTCCGTAGAGGGAGTACAATGTCATCCGGAATCCATCATGACTCCTGAGGGGATCAATCTTCTCAGGAATTT
>CBETWD010000300.1:0-2009 GCA_965539945.1 uncultured bacterium | reverse complement strand
AAAAAATGAAACTTAATATCATCACTTCCCAGAATAAATTGCCGGTAAAAAAGGGGTATATGATCTCCTTAATCATAAAGAATCTCAAAGGACATGAAGATGTAGAGGTACATCTTTTCCGGCCGGATTGGGATGAAAAGGAAGCCCAATCCTACGACTGGTCGAAACTTCTGGGAGACCCGATAGACAGAAAAGCACCTTTTGATCCCATGAGCAGTCGCAAGGTCCTTTTGGAATCGTTCACCCTTGAGGAAAGAGATATGATAATTGCCTGCATGAAGGAACGGTATGTCTCCAGACTGTCCGCAATCAATTCACGGCCATTTGACCTCCCTATTCCTATGGGGCTTATTCCTCTGTCTGAAATCCCGGAAGATGATGATATCGGCTGCATCCGCTTTGAAGAGATCCCTAACTATACCCTCCCCTTTCTTGTGCATGGCCTTTACATTTTAAGCGAACACGAACCCATAGAGGAAGAAATGGACTAATGAACTGCTGAAAAGATGAACATCGACGTTCATCTTTTAAAACAATTCACCACCAGCTTATTACCTCATCGTTGTCAAAGATAAGTTTCACCAACTTGTCGTAATCAGTATCTTCATAAAGGTTAAACCGGGTCGCCTTGTGGTCTTCTGCCAATTTCTCAGCAAGGAACTCAGTATAATTTTTGGGTCTGCTTTTAAAAATATATAACTGCTTCATTTTCTCGTTTTCCTAAAAAGGCACCACTAGCTGGTACGCCTTGATTTTGGGGATCATGTCTTCCACTGAAAGGTATTTAGCGTGCTCATATTTGTCGGCATCGGCCTTGACGTTAGTGTAGATCTCTGCCTCAAAGTCCACCACAAAACTCTCCAGGTGTTCTTTGAATTCCTCCTCTGATAAATTCGAGGGTGTTTCTATACTGGAGTCAATGAAAAAGGCACCGCACCAAAGATTCTCCACCATACATCCGAAAGCGCTGCGCAGGGCCTGCCAGCAATTCTCGGTTTCGTTAATAATGAAAGCCACCTTTTCAATATTCATGGTCTGGTTCTCCTACAGAACAATATAACGATCACAATCTTTCATTATTTCGACATTCCGCATCTGGGTACCAAAGTCCTGATCCTTGACAATTGGTATGGGCCTATCAACCTTGAAAGATTCAAAGCACAAGCTGCAAAGGCTTATATGGCAAATCCCCTCCAGTTCGGTGAACCTCTCGTTTTTAGTCAAAAATACGGCCCGATTAGTGAGAAAAATCTTCACTTTCTTTCCCGCCCTATGCGCCGCCTTGGTAATGCCGATCAGATGATCGATGTGTTTGTCGGAACTAACTAAAATGCCTAACTTGTCATTCATATCCCCTCTTTCTCCTGTTGACACAATATCGTAGACTATTTGGGAAAAACCGGATCTTCTGTCATTGAATACTATACTTGCAGACCATCGCGTCAAGACTAAATTCTTTTTCTACTCGATACTTTAATTTGACCATTGCATTGTGCGCAACAAGAAGTACGTTCCATCTTTTGCTTTAGCCCTTCGATATCGCATTTCTTTGGATCTGTGGTGTTGGGTTTCGTACCTCAACCCAACCTACGAACTACGAACTACTGACGCCACTTTTTTCGTAAATGTTTCTCCCGGCACGGCCTTTCGCAGGCCGACAGTATTGCCATAGCGGGCGTGATTTGTCCAGCTTCGGACGCTGGCGGTGAGTCGTTCCAGGGGAATTTCGCGGGCACGGTAAGCAGCGATTAGTCTGCGGAGGCGGCGGCGGTACCATATGCCTTTTCGACGCTTCAGGCAACGCCTGTCGGGGTAGATAACAAATTCAAGAAAGGGGATACCTTCTTCCACCGGCCACAGGTGTGCGCCCCGGCCAGTCGTCTCCGAATCGTCGGTCACCCCGGTGAAATACGCTTCGCTGTCATTGACATGAATTTCATAAGAATAAAGTGTAAGAATAAAGGGGTCAGCCCTGGAAACTAGAATTTAATCTTTGACATTGCCTTCTA
>CBETWD010000299.1:0-2110 GCA_965539945.1 uncultured bacterium | reverse complement strand
AAGGAGATGATAGATGACAGCAAAAGAACAAGTTGAGATTCGCGAGACCCTGGGATTTGTCGGCGGAGGACAGATGGCAGAAGCCCTGATAAAGGGCCTGTTGTCAAAAGAATTCTTAAAACCGGGCCGGATCACGGCATCTGATTTGTCTGAGGACAGGAGAAATCATCTCAAGAAAGCCTTTGGGATAAATACTACCTCAGAAAACAAGGAAGCAGTCAAAGGATCTGAGATCATTATCCTGGCGGTCAAACCCCAGGTCATGTCTATAGTCCTTGAAGACATTGGTCCTGTTGTGAGCGGCAATCATCTTGTTGTATCCATAGCTGCTGGAATAACCATCCACTCTTTGGAAAAAAGACTCCCTGAGGGTGCAAGGGTAGTGCGCGTGATGCCCAATACCCCTGCATTGGTTCAGGCAGGGGCTGCGGCACTGTGTAAGGGGATTGCCGCCAGCCAAGGCGATCTGGATATAGTGCGGCAGATATTGGAGGCAGTGGGCAAAGCGGTTGTTGTGCCGGAGGCCTTGATGGACGCAGTTACAGGGCTCAGTGGTAGCGGACCGGCATATGTCTTTACATTTATTGAGGGGTTGATTGATGCAGGAGTGCGGGAAGGGTTGCCTAGAACTGTTGCCCAAGAGTTGGTGGTTCAGACTGTACTTGGGGCGGCCCTTATGTGTCAGAATACCGGAAAACACCCGGCAGAACTGACTACGATGGTGACCAGTCCGGGGGGAACCACTGTTGCGGGTCTGCATGTCCTGGAACGGGCCGCGTTGCGTGGGATATTACTGGATGCAGTCAGGGCCGCAACAGAAAGGTCCAGAGAGCTTGGTGGTTGAAAGGGCAATTTTACGTTACCGGCCGGCTTTTCGAGGCAGTTTTGATGATGCAAGAAACATAAGGCCGGCTACCACAGCAGACATAAAGAAGACCCAGGGATAACCGAAGCGTACCCAGATAAGTCCTGCGATTATCGGGGCTATCATGGATACTACGTGCTCAATTGAATAGCTTGTGGATATGGAGGCTGTCAGCTCATCCGGCGATTCAACGATCTTTGAAAGGTAGGTCACATGGGCTGAACGTAAGGAAAACAGGCTGTCATCCAGGATGAAGCATGTGAACAGGCACGGCAGGATAAGATGCCGGGGAAGCGTTGTTTCTGCCAGACCGTAGCAGGCGCAGATCATCAGAAGCATAAGGGAATCACCTATAAGCACAGTCCTTTCCCCCAGTGTGTCAATAAGTTTTCCAAGATAGGGTTTTAGAAATAGGCCTACAACAGAAGATGCCAGAATAAGCCTTGCCATGGCCGGTGCATCCTGATCAAAGATCCTGATAAGTACCCATGGTCCGAATACGATGAAGATCTGCTTTCGCACACCGAACAGGACGGCAAGTAAATAAAAAAGAGAATATTTTTTTTTGAGTACAAAGCGCTTGCGTTTTGTCCCGGTATGTCTTTTTTCCTTGATGAGGAGTACAATTAAAGCCGAAAGCAATGTGAGTAAGGCTGCGGTCCAATAGAGCTTTTCGTATCCGAGTCCTAATGTGCCCATACCCACCCAGATGCAAGCGGCCCCCACTATAGTCCCAAGGCTCCTGAGACTTCTGACTATTCCGAAGAGACGGCCCCTGGTTTCGGGTTCACTGAGGGCTACACAGAAGCTCTCCCTGATGGTCATTACCATATGGGCCCCGACTGACCAGACAAACAGCCAGGCTGTTACCCTCAAGATATCAGGCGAGAGGCTGGCAACGCCCACAATGCCTAGGGCAATAACAAGTGTGGCTCCAAACAGGATCCTTCCTTCTCTGACTGCACTGAAAGGGGCCAGGAGTACAATGAGTAACATTCCAGGCATTTCTCTGATAGTCTCCAGCACTCCTCTCTGGTCGGCACTCATGTCATAGACATCCACCAGGAAGTTGTTAAGACTGCTAAAGAAAATTCCAGTGGCGGCAGCACCCATAAATGTGCTAAAAAGAAAGATTAATTTCTGGTCCTTAAAGAGGCGGGGCACGAGTGAATGTATATTATGATGCTTGTGGGATGTCATGGGCTGTCAACTTAGCGCCCTTTGGGCGAGCTGTTAAGCTATTTA
>CBETWD010000298.1:0-2145 GCA_965539945.1 uncultured bacterium | reverse complement strand
ACAGGAAAACACAGTGAGCCGTAAAAGAAAAAGGCCTTTAGCCAAAACCAAAAAAAAACCAGCTCCCGTCACTCCCGTCCCAACCGCAAGTTCTCAAGGTATGGGATTGCGTATTCGTGAGTGGGAGAACTCCGTAAAGGATAAGGTCAAACGCCTTGCCCCATACCACCGATGGATAGAGGCCCTGGCACTTTTACTTATCTTGGGGGTGGGATTGCTTGTGCGCATTGAAGATATTCGGGACTGGAATACCCATCCTCAGATGGCCCTTTACAAGGGAGAACCCCTGCTCACCACCTTTGATGGCTATTTCTATCTGACCCTGGCAAAGGATCTTGCTGAAGGCACCTATACACCTACAGACAGTAATCGTGATGTGCCAAAGGGTATATCACGAAGATTTCCACCACCGCTCATTTCCGTAATAGCCGCGGGCCTGGCCAAGATAACGCCCTTTTCCCTGAACTGGATTGGAGCGGTCCTACCTGCATTACTTGGTCTTTTGCTGGCCCTGCCTCTATATGCACTAGGACGTTTCTACGGAGGTCCGGCCATGGGCCTCACTGCCGCGTTAATGGGGTTGCTTTCACATTACTATGTCTACAGAAGCAGTTTAGGGTGGTTCGACACAGACTGCATGAATGTTACCTGGGCTACAGGGGCTGCCTATTGTTTTCTGCGGTTTGGCATTGAAGTCAGTCAAAAGCGGTATCTATATTTTATCAGCGGCATGGCTATTTATTTGCTTTTCCTGTGGTGGTGGGATTCAACGCCTCAGGTAGTGACGGTTGTCTCGATGTTACCGTTAGCTGTGGCACTGGTGTTTTTTTATCGTCCAGGACAAAGAGAGGCATGTATTTTTTTCGGAACAGTAGGGCTGGGAATCGGAGTAATACTCTTGTGGATGGGACTGGATCTTCCGCTCAAGGTTTTCAGACATATTGCCGGCACCTTTCACTACATATCTACAAAGGAAGTAATCGGTATATGGCCTCCCATAGGGGCCACAATTTCAGAACAGGCCATACCATCACTCAACGAAATTATCGCCAAAACAACTGACAGCCTGCCTGCCTTCATTCTGGCCGGCGCAGGTCTTGCTTGGCTGTTCTATCGCCGTCCTAAAGAGAGCCTGTTTATATCAGTCCCATTGATCCTGGCTGCATTATCATTTTTTTTCGCCAAACGTTTCATGATCTTTTTGGCCCCTGTCACAGCCCTTGGGATAGGATACATGATATCCGAGATCTGGTACTGGCGCCGTAGATTTGCCGTGCTTTCCCTGTTAGCACCGGTTTTAGTTATTTTAATTGTCTGGCCGGCCATGAGCAAGGACATGGCCAAGACATTCTGGCCTAAGGAGCCTCCGCACCTTATCGCAGGGATGGATCTGGCATCAAAAGAAACGCCCAAAGATGCAGTAATCTGGGCGTGGTGGGACCATGGATATCCTCTGAATTACTGGGCCGGAAGGGGGACCGTGGGTGATGGTACGCTTCACGGCGGTCACAGGTCATTTTACAATGGTCTCCCCCTTGCCACGCACGACGAACGCCTGGCAGCCAACTTTATGCGTTTTTATGTCAGTTCCGGAATGGATGGTATTGAAAATGTTTACCAGGCTGTGGGCAATGATCCTGCCCGAGGTGTAAATCTTATTAAAGAAGTCCTTTCTGTTGGTCCTGAAAAAGCGAGAGAGTTGCTGGCTTCAGCCAAACTCGCGCCTGTGGGAAATTTGCAGACTGAGGATCAGTGGCTTTGCTTTTTCTATCCTGAAAAGACGCGTCCCGTCTACCTCTTTCTTGACTGGCGGCTCACCATCACCAACTACTGGTGGTATTGGCTTGGTACATGGGACGTGGAAAAGAGAGAAGGAATACACCCGATGTACAAGGCCTTTTATGACGTGTATGAGAAAAACGGACATATTAAAGGAAGCGAAGGGTTGGATATAGACATAGAAAAGGGAGAATTGCGCACAGGTAAACGCACAATAGGACTCACACAACTGGTTGAGCGTACGGAAAAAGGGCTGCAAACCAGACATTATGAACGGGATCGCGGATCACAGTTTGAAATACTGGTTCCCAGCAAATTTGGGGCTATAATGGATTCGCAGATTTCCGAGTCGGTTTTTAATAAATT
>CBETWD010000297.1:0-2161 GCA_965539945.1 uncultured bacterium | reverse complement strand
GGCGATAACATCCTGCTGGCAAGCCTGAGTTTTACGGCTTTACAGGATGGCGATTTCTCATTGGGAATTCTTTCTGATCTTTCTGATCCTAATGAAGGGCTTTGCACCTTATTATCTTTTTTCCCTACAGATATGGACAACCAACTCGACGTCTCCGTGGCCCCGGTCCCGGAGCCGGCCACCCTGCTGCTTTTCGGTACCGGCCTGGCTGGACTTGCAGGGTTCAGAAAAAAGTTCAAAAAATAGTATCGTTTCACAATCTTACGAAACGCAAAAAGGCTGTCTGTAGACGGCCTTTTTGCGTGGCTGTTTAGGCCTGTCGCAGATATTGTACCTGTTCCCAAGTCCAGAACCGGCTTGGAAAAAGACAATATCCCAGTTGACCATTCCAGGTGTATCAATTAGCAGGGAAATTCTCAAGGATCGATCGGAAGCTGATTAGTGAAGATCTTTCTTATAACACATCCGCCTTTGCCAAGCGCTATGTTGAAGAACCGGGAAGCGATGATGTGGTCTGGATCTGTCTTCAGACTGATCAATTGTCCTGAGCATTTTTCAACGTACTTACTTGTATTGCATGTGCCACATCAACCAAGCCTGGACCGGTCCATGGCCTTGGCAATCGCTCCAAGGCTCTCTTGGGTCTCAGAATCCAGCTTGGGACATATTTAAGGGTTATTCTGATCAGGCGTTTTCCTTTGTTGATTGTATCTAGCTTTGTAATAGCAAGGCATGCTGGTGTTGAGGAAGTCTTTGGCTTTGATCAGCATTTCAATACAATGGGATTTATCCTTCCACTTACTCATTGACAAGCGAACTATCTTGTATCATACTCCGAATTAGTTTTACTTTATTGGAGAGTTTTCCCTAAAATGCAATATATCAAGAGGATCCTGAATATTGATCTGCCGTCGGGGCAGTCTGCGTTTTTATGGGGGCCAAGAAAAACCGGCAAATCCACTTATCTGAAAAGTAGGTTTCCCCACAGCCTGGTCTATGATTTTTTAAAAACAGATCTGTTCCTTGAATATTCCAAGAGGCCATCGCTGCTGAGGGAACGATTGCTGGCAAAGAACGATGGTGACCTCAACTATCCGGTGATACTGGATGAAGTGCAGAAAATTCCGCAAATTCTCGACGAAGTGCACTGGTTAATTGAAAACAGGGGACTTAGCTTCATACTGTGCGGATCAAGCGCTCGGAAACTTAAGAGGGGGAAGGCGAATCTCCTTGGAGGCAGGGCCTGGCGTTATGAAATGTTTCCCTTTACCTCGGCTGAACTGGAAAAACTGGATTTGCTGAGGGTTCTGAACCGCGGCATGATCCCGGCACATTACCTTCTGGAAGGCTATAGCAAAGCCCTGCGGGCCTATACGCAGGATTACCTGAAAGAAGAGGTCTTTGCCGAGGGGCTGACCCGAAACATCCCTGCCTTTTCCAGGTTTTTTGACGCCATGGGTTATTCCCACGGGGAGCTCACGAATTACTCCAACATTGCCCGTGACTGCGGAGTGGATTCCAAAACAGTAAAGGAGTACTACCAGATCCTCGTTGATACGCTTCTGGGGACCATGGTCGAACCCTTCAAAAGGAGGCAGAGCCGACAGGTCATCAGCAGGGCGCCAAAATTTTATCTGTTCGACGTCGGGATCGCGGGAACCATCACAAAACGACATTTGGTGAACGAGAGGGGTGAACTGTTCGGCAAGGCCTTTGAACACTTTATCTTTATGGAGATAGCGGCTCACAACTCATACAATGAACTGGATTATCCAATCAATTTCTGGAGAACAAAATCCGGCATGGAAGTTGATTTTGTCCTGGGAGGTGGTGAGGTGGCCATCGAAGTGAAGGGCACGGCCCGGGTCGAAAAAAGAGACCTGCGGCCCCTCACTGCTTTCATTGAGGAATATTCGCCCCACAAGGCCATGGTTGTTTGTAATGAGAGGGAAGAAAGAGTCCACGGGCAGATCAGAATAATGCCGTATCAGAATTTCCTGCGTGATCTGTGGACAGGGAAGATCATTCGCTGACACGGCCACATGGCCTGATTTTTTGCAAGCTGTTTATGCAGCTTCTTCTCGAATGGAACGGAACTGGGGATTGGATGCGGAATTTCTTTTGAGCATAAAGGCCGGCACACGCAGGATCGATGGGTCTG
>CBETWD010000296.1:0-2204 GCA_965539945.1 uncultured bacterium | reverse complement strand
TATTATTGATCTGGAGGCTGATTGACTATCCGAATGATCTCATCACTATACCCTAGTAACCGTTCACGGGTTCAGAGGTTCAGGGTTCAGAGGTTCAGGGTTCAGAGTTTCAGAGTTTAACGAAAATCCGAACCGTTGATTCGTGAGTTCTGGATGGAGAAGGCATGAGAATAGAACAATAGAGCAATGATAAATCAACAATCATTAACCATCAATCATCAATCCAATAAGGTAACCCTGAACGGTGAACCCTGAACCCGTGAACGGTTACAAGATTGTGAATCCGCAGATGTACGCAGATGTACGCAGATTACGATATGGGGCTCGATCGGTTAGATTGCAGTTTCTGTTGTTGATTTTGTGTGTAGTGTTTTTGCCTTTGGCCTCGGCCCATGGGGAATCCGGGCCTGTCTCCATTACTGATGACTTCGGCAATAAGGTCATCCTGAAAAGGCCTGCCGAGCGTATTATTACTCTTTATGGCGGCTTGACTGAAATCGTCTGTTCCCTTGGTCTTGGACCTTCGCTTGTTGGGTGTACCAAGAGAGATCATTGGCCACAGGAAGTCCGGGACAAGCCCAGGGTAGGGACCCATATGAGGCCCAATCTGGAGCTGATACTAGGGCTCAGGCCGGACCTTGTCCTTCAGGGATCCAGTCGCGCTGAAGCCTTGCTGACTGTTGAGCAACTTCGCCTGAGGGGAATTCCTGTTGCTGTCTTTAACCCTGTTTCCTTTTCCGGTCTTTTTTCCACAATAGAGCGAATAGGAATACTATCAGGGAAGCAAAAAGATGCCGGTAAAATGGTGGAACAAATAACCAGCAGACTTGATTCCATTTCTAAAAAATATCCCCAAGTTGCCGACAGACCTAAGGTATTTTTTGAGGTCAGTTATCCCAATTTACTATCAGCCGGCAGCTTGAACATAGTCAATGATATAATCAATAGGGCAGGGGGGGAAAATGTAGTCAAAATCCCCAAACGATTGGTCAGATACAGCTTTGAGGCCCTTTTGTCCGATGCTCCGGATGTGTATATAATTCAGCAGGGCCCTATGAACCGGACCATAACAGACCTATCAAAAAGGCCGAACTTTAGGCTCTTGCCTGCCGTGAGGAAGGATCGGGTCTTGGTAGTAGAGGAGTTTCTTTTCTCAAGGCCAGGCCCAAGGTCTGTGGAAGCAGTTGAGCAGCTCGCGGCTTACCTGCACAGCGGGCAGGAAGGTGGCAGCTAATGGGTTCAATGTCTATTCCGGGGACCGAGAGAAAAAAACAAGCCCTGGGAAAGTTATGCGCCATTGGAGTAGGCCCCGGAGATTCAGAACTTTTGACCCTTAAGGCCGTGCTAAGACTGAAAGATATGAAAACAGTGTTTGCAGCCACCTCCAACAAACAGGGAGATAGCCTTGCTGTGCAGATAGCCAGGCCTCATCTTAATCCCAGGGCGGAACTCATCCCTTTACATTTCCCGATGGTCAGGGACAAACAGCTACTTGAAAATGTATGGACAGAGAACGCAAGGAAGGTACTTGATGTGCTGAGGCGTCCGGCTGACGCTGCCTTTATAACACTGGGCGACCCGTCCACTTACTCAACCTTTACCTATCTTATAAGACATATTGAATATCTTGAGCCCGGCATTGAGGCCGAAATTATACCCGGCATAACTTCATACCAGGCAGCCGCAGCCAGGACAGGTGTGCCTCTTGCTCAGGGTGAAGAGTCGCTGGCAATTGTCTCCGGGGCAAGGGGAGGGCAGGAACTCAAGCAGATGCTGGGAGTCGCTGATAATCTGGTGGTCTTAAAAGTTTACCGTCATTTCAAGGAAATATTAGAGGTAATCCGTGAAGAGGATCTGCTTGACAAGTCAGTCGCAGTCAGGAAATGTGGTCTGCCTGGAGAGAGCATCAGCCGCGATATCGAGACATGGGACGGGGATAGGCCCTCTTACTTTACTTTGTTACTTGTTAAGAAACAGAATAAAGGCAAAAAGGTTGTGTGACCGTTCAGGGTTCAGGGTTCAGGGTTCAAGGGTTTATTTCGTACTAAATTTGAGGATGTTGAGGCATGGCAGTTGGCCTGAGAGGTAGCTTGCAAGAGCAATCAACAATCAACAATCAACAATCAACAATCCAATTAGGGCATGTAAGGGTCTTGTACGAGGACAATCACCTCCTGGCACTTTCAAAACCTGCATGTGTTCCG
>CBETWD010000295.1:0-2208 GCA_965539945.1 uncultured bacterium | reverse complement strand
ACGTCATCAATGATGATTTCCACGGCCTGCTTAAATATTACGGCATTGGCTGTGTCCAGCATGTCAGATGACGTAAGACCCCAGTGCAGGTATCGGGCGGATGGCCCTACGTACTCTGCCACGTTGGTAAGAAAGGCAATCACATCATGGCGGGTCTTTTCCTCGATCTCGGCTATCCGTTCCGGATCAAAAGCAGCCTTGGTCCTTATGTCCTTTGCAGCCTCTTTTGGTACTGCTCCGAGCTCAGCCCAGGCCTCTGCCGCAAGGATTTCCACTTCAAGCCAGGTCTTGTATTTATTCTCCAGGGTCCATATGGCTGCCATCCCCGGCCGGCTATATCTATCTATCATGAAAAAAGGTTCCTATACTTGTAACCGTTCACGGGTTCAGGGTTCACCGTTCAGGGTTACCTTTCTTCCGTTGACCTTGCGAGTTAGGTCTCGGGCCAAGTGCCATGCCTCATTGGGTTTGTCCACCAACAACCTGTATATCCAGCTCGTCTTTTAGACCAGATAAAGGAACGAAGCGCAATAGTTACCAGGATCTTATGTCTTGATATGCCTTGTCAGTTCAGGAAATATCTTATTTAACTGATACCTGATTATCTTTCGATAAAGGGTATTCCTTCCTATGTTTAATGCTTTGGCCGCCCGGGTAATATTGCAGTCAGTGGCCTTAAGGGCATTTACCAGAGCATTCTTTTCAATATCAGACAGTTGAACTATCTCCTGGGAATCAACTTCCGGGACCCTTTCTTCTCGTATGTTTTCAGGCAGGCAGCTTATATCAATGATGTCATTATCGGCTGAAACCATTGCCCTGTAGATGGTATTTTCCAGCTCTCTCACATTTCCCGGCCAGCGGTAGTTTGTTAAAATTTCCATGGCCTCATGACTAATAGTATTGATTTTCTTTAATGTCTCATTCTGATATTTTTTCATAAAATGTGTTGCCAGAACAAGAACATCATCCTTTCTCTCCCGCAAGGGAGGGACAAAAACAGGATAAACCGCCAGCCGATAAAAAAGGTCTTCCCTGAACTCTCCGTCTTTTGCGGCATCCTTTAAAATCTTATTGGTAGCAGATACTACCCTGACATTTACCTCTATTTTTTTGTTGCCGCCTATCCGCTCAAAGCTCCTTTCCTGCAGGAATCTTAAAAACTTCACCTGGGTCTGCACGCCCATTTCAGACACTTCATCCAGGAACAGCGTGCCTTCATGGGCCATTTCAACCCTACCCTTTTTCGCACGAACAGCACCGGTAAAGGCCCCTTTTTCAAAACCGAACAATTCGCTTTCCTGAAGATTCTCCGGAATGGCCCCACAATTGATATCTATAAACGGGCCTTTTTTGCGAGAGCCATTGTAGTGGATAGCCTTGGCCACTAATTCCTTTCCTGTGCCGGTTTCGCCCTGGATCAGCACAGTTATATCGTTATCCAGCACCTTATCTATCTGCTCAAATACCTTCTGTATCCCTTTGCTTTTACCGATGATATTTTCAAAAATATACTTATCCTTCAATTCCCTCCGGGTTCGCTTAAGCTCTGCAATCAGGCCATAATTTTCAAGACCTTTCCTCAAGGTTGTCATAAACCTCATTTTGTCCAGAGGCTTAACCATATAATCATAGGCGCCATCTCTTATGGCCTCCACAACAGTATCAACACCATCCTCTGATGTAACCATTATCACCGGGACATCATTATCTATTTTCTTTATCCTCTTCAAAACCTCTATGCCATCCATGCCGGGCATATTGATATCCAGGCATATGGCAGCAGGCCCTTTATCCATCATCCGCAGGCATTTTTCGCCGCCTTCAAAATCCAGAACACCATAACCATCCTTATTCAGCCAATAACCCAGCAAACGACGAGTAGAGATGTCATCATCTACTACAAATATCAGTTCCTCTTTCATTTCAGTACCTTTTATAAACAATGGTGAATTGGATTTTTTCAGCGGAATCATCATTCTTTACTTCGGCAATCCGTGCCCTTTTCCTAAATCGTGCCGTGAAATTTTTGTCAAAAAATGAATCTTGACAATCACCGTGAAGCAGGTCATATAGATAGTAGTCTGTAATTTTTATTAATTTGATCTATCTTTTTTTAAACATATTCGCCTGAAGGAAAGACAAAACATGCATCAACCTTTTGCCGGAAAACAAACTGCTGATTTAGTTCTATGGTGGTGGCTGTGG
>CBETWD010000294.1:0-2210 GCA_965539945.1 uncultured bacterium | reverse complement strand
TACGCAGACGTACTCCCTGTACTTCAAGTGCCCGACAACAAAGCAGATGCAGTGCGCCTGTGAACGCTTACAAAATATAACAGGATAGCTTGCTGATAGGCAAGCACATTAATCTCCACGGCAGAAGATTTCGATCATTTCTAAAGGGTATACTGTTCACTGGTTTAGAGGTTCAGGGTTCACCGAACACCTGAACCGTTGTTTCGTGAATCATGAATGGAGAAGATGTGCGCAACGGCTTATTTAAGCTTTTTATTGCATTGGTTTCGTTTTTTGCAGGTCTGGCCCTCCTGCTTGGGTGGGCCTATGCCAAAGAAGTGTCCTCAAAATATGTGGTGATTGACAAGGGAATCCACCGCATGTTCCTTTATAGGGATGGCAAAATCATAGAGAGTTATGCTGTATCTCTCGGCATAGATTCCGTCTCACCCAAGCGTCGTCGAGGAGACAGATCAACCCCTGAGGGCTGTTATTATGTGACCCGCAAAAAGTCTGATAGCAGATTCTATAAGTTCTTGGGCCTTTCGTACCCCAATAAGGTGGACGCATGGTTGGGATTAAGAAAAAGGCTTATTTCTTCAAGGGAATATCGTTCAATTGCAAAAGCAGTATCAGCAGGTAGTCCTCCACCTGCCAGTACATCCCTCGGCAGCGGCATTGGTATACATGGTGGGGGGGTATATCGTAACAGCGGAAAATGCATGGTGAGAGACTGGACCAAAGGCTGCATAGCCGTTAATAATCAGGACATGAATGTCATTTACTCTTTCTGTGATGTGGGCGACATGGTAATTATTTTAAACAGTAAGCACCAGTTTTTTGACATGATGCGTCCTTTTGGAAAGCCTTTGACCATAGACCAGACTTCAGAGCCAGGACGAAAAGGGAAAAAATACGTTTCTGAACTCGGGTTGGTTACAGTTTTTGGTCAGGCCCTCTTGAGATTAAAAGAGGGGGCCGATTACAGCAGGTCCATTGAAATCTTGCTCTCTGGAGATGGAACCTCAAGGCCTCCCAGCTATATGGTCTTTGATCGCAATGCCGACGGGAAATTGGGATATGGAGATAAACAGACCGGATCATTGGGTACTGCAAAGAAAAAACAAAACTCTTACAGCAGACTGCTTGCAGAACTGAAAAAGGCCTTAAGAAAGGGACGCCTTTTAGCCTGCCCTGAGAAATGATTACCTTATCCCAAACAATCTGGCCAATCGGAGCATATCTTCTAGGATCAATACCCTTTGGTCTGCTCTTGGCCCGTTGCAAAGGCATAGACCTTCGAAAACATGGCAGCGGGAACATAGGGGCTACCAACGTAGCCAGGGTGATGGGTAAGGGCTGGGGGCTTCTTACACTGACAGCAGACCTTGCTAAAGGCCTCTTGCCGGTTCTTGGCTGCAGGTGGGCAATGGCCGGAGCGGCTGATCTTGATTTCTGGATTGCGTGTACAGGCATCAGTGCTGTCCTGGGCCACTGTTATTCAATATTTAGCGGATTTCGAGGGGGGAAAGGCGTTGCCACTGCGGCAGGAGTGTTTCTCGGAGTGTGTCCCAGTGCTATTGGCGTTGGCGTGGTTGCTTTTGTAATAGCGCTAAAAAAGTGGGGCTATGTATCGGTGGGATCTCTTGCAGCAGCTCTATTTACCCCCATTCTGATGCACTTTTTCTGCCCTGCACCTGAACTTGAACTCATGGCTTGGGGAACTGCCTGTATCATTTGGATAAGGCACAAGGATAACATCAAGCGACTGATAAGGGGGGAAGAAAAGGGTTGGGGGAAAAAAAGCCCTTTACCAAATTCTTGATAGGGCATTTATGGTTTCAGACCCAATGCCTTAATTTTCCTGTGCAGGTGCCTCCTTTCAATGCCAATAGCCTGAGCGGTTTTTTTGATATTACCCTGGTGTTCGGCAAGTTTTTTTTCAAGATATTCCTGTTCAAATAAGGCCTTTGCCTCCCTGAAGTCCCGGCAACTCAGCCAAGCAGGCTCGGAAATCGAGAAACCAGTATGTGCCTCGGTGGAGGCCCCGAGGCCCTGATGAAAAGATGGGGGCAGATCATCTATTGTAATCTCCGGCCCTTTGGTCAGAATTACAAGCCGCTCTATCATGTTGCGCAACTCCCTCACGTTTCCCGGCCAGTCGTATGCCATAAATGCCTCAATTACTTCCTGGTTTGCCCTTTTCTTGGGACCATGGGCGGTGTTCCCGG
>CBETWD010000293.1:0-2236 GCA_965539945.1 uncultured bacterium | reverse complement strand
TCTATAATAACCAGGCCGTGTGCCTTGATGGTGCTCCCGGTCTCTGTTACCTCAACAATGGCGTCGGCAAGCCTTGAGGCAATTTTGCCCTCGGTGGCTCCCCAGGAGAACTCAACACTTACATTTACTCCACGTTCTGAAAAATAACGCTTAGAGAAATTGACAAGCTCTGTGGCTATCTTCTTGCCCTCAAGGTCCTTGGCAGAACGATAAGGAGATTCGGCTGGTACGGCCAGGACCCATCGGGCAGGACGTTTGCTTACCTTGGAATATATCAGGTCTGCCACAACGACAATATCCGAGTCATTCTCCAGTATCCAGTCATGGCCTGTAATGCCGACGTCCAGGATTTCTTGCTCAACATAACGGGACATCTCCTGGGCCCTGCAAATGCTGCAGGTGATATTGGGATCGTCTATACTGGGAAAATAGCTCCTGTGATGGACATCTATACGCCACCCTGACTTTGCAAAGAGCTCAATTGTTGCCTTTTCAAGACTTCCCTTTGGTATACCCAGCTTAAGTTGGTTCACTTTTTGTAAATCTCCTTAGGATCAAAAACAGGTTCTCCAATAATAACCAGGGATTCCCCCTGGACTTGTCGATAAAAGCAGCTCCTGTAGCCTTTATGGCAAGCCGCACCGCCCAACTGTTCCACCTTTACCAATATGGTGTCCAGATCACAGTCCGCGTAGGCAGCCTTCAGTAACTGAACATGGCCGGAGGTCTCACCTTTGAGCCACAATTTGTCCCTTGTGCGGCTCCAGTAATGGACCTTGCCTGTGGTCAGAGTCTTTTCCCATGCCTGCCTGTTCATATAAGCCAGCATGAGTACTTCACCTGTTTCATAGTCTTGGGCTATTACCGGCAGCAGGCCATTTCCCTTATCAAAGCAGAGATCTTTTGCATTTGTCATGAAGCGGATTTTTAATGGTCAAGGATAGTTATGTCAAGCTGAGATGATATGCTCGATGATCGTTCTATATGGACATTTCGCACGAATTCTCTTTTTTTGGATTCTTGCTAAACCAGGTTTTGGCCGAAGTTAGGGTCAGCCCTGAATTCTGCAAAAGACTCACATGGAAATAATTATCAACCAGGCCTTGACAGACCTACTCATTGAGAAGGGATCCTCACCGGACAAGAATTGATGGACAAAATAGAAGAGATAAAAAAGAAATTACCAAGGCCAATATCACGGTTTATAAAAATTGAAAGATAACATGGTTCGAGTATTCTATTGGAAGTATACTCGCGACGCGAAACCCGCAACTCTTAACAGGTTCAACGAACATGCAAGTAAGGGGCTTTGTGAAGTCATGAGCTTGGTAATTGGGTTTGGGAGATGAATGTGGTTATGCCCTCTCGCGAAGGAGGAATCATGGACAAACTTAAATCAATATGCCTCAGAGGATATAAATCCTTTCAGGATGCCGAAGTGCAATTCTCCGATATTACGGTTTTACTTGGAGCCAATGGAGCGGGCAAGAGCAACCTGGTGTCGTTTTTTCGAATGCTGAACTTCCTAAGTACGGTGGCCTTGCAAGATTATGTGGGACGAAACGGAGGCTCCGGCTCCCTCTTGCATTACGGCCGCAAAACGACACCAGTGATGCAGGCGAAAATCGAGTTTGAAGGAGATAATTCCATCACGACGTACACGATAAGGCTTGCCGACGCCGCTCCGGACACGTTGATATTTACGGATGATAGGTGGTGTGGGGAGGGGAAGAGAATAACCTCCCCTTACCCGATTATGCCATAATTTCATTAATTATGGACCAGCTTGATTTCTAAATGACAATTCACTGCTTCAGCATATTTTTTCAATGTGGCAATAGATGGAGAATGACGACCACTGCTAAGAGAGGATTCAAGTCGGGTAACTGCTGGAGGTTTGGTTCCCATACGTTCGGCAACTTCAGCTTGACTAAGTCCTACCTTCTGACGAGCTAAAAGCATTTCATGTAATAAAGTAAATTCTGGCTTCAAAGCGTCATATTCGGCTTTTACATTCTCTCGGTTTAATGCCTTGGCTTTTAATTCTTCATGCCTCATTGTTCATAACCTCTTTCAGACGTTCAAAAGCAATTTTTAACTCTCTCTTGGGTGTTTTTTGAGATTTCTTGATAAACATATGGAGCATGATAATTCTCTTCCCGATTTTCGTGCAGAAAAAAACGCGAGCAATCCCTTCTTTGCTTTTTACCCGAAGTTCACATAGCCCATTTTGAAT
>CBETWD010000292.1:0-2248 GCA_965539945.1 uncultured bacterium | reverse complement strand
CGATATCATCACCTGTTGAGAGGTCCATAACCGCATCGGCACCGTACTTAACTGCGGTCCTGGCTTTTTGCATCTCTTCATCCACATCAGTATGCGCTCTGGATGTGCCGATATTTGCATTCACCTTTGTAGAGACACATTCTCCCACTGCCACCGGCCGGACGTGTTCATGCAATATGTTTTTCGGGATAACGACTTTGCCCTGTGCCACCAGGGTGGCAAGCCTGGCGGGTTTGATTCCCTCTTTTTGGGCGGCATTGCTTATTTCGGGAGTTGTATTCCCTTTCCTTGCCTGTTCTATTAATGTATCATGCATAATAATTGGACGATATACCATTCTGAATCGAGATAAAAGTTTGGTCTGCTAAATGGTTAAGTTAATCTTTATGAACTTATAAACTAAGGCCTAAGATTATTGGAGGTCTTTTTATCGAAGACGAATCTACACCGGACACCTCCCAAAAAGAGGAAACAATCAAAGAAGTAAAAACAAAACCCTTCTACGCAATCCTTGGCAGTGGAGGAATGGGTATTGCGGTAGCAAAAGAACTGGACGATCAGGATATAAGCCTGATATTTATTGAAAAAGATGCCAGTAAAGCCGAAACCCTGAAAGAACAGGGATATGATGTGGAAATAGGCGATATCAGTGAGTTCGAAACAATAAAAGCACTGGATATGCCCAGCCTTGAAGTAGCCTTTATTTTAAGTTCAGACGGCAAGGCAAACCTGAAAGCTCTTGCTCATATCAAGAAAATCAAACCGGATGTATATACGGTTTCCAGGGCCATTGACCAGAATAACAAAGATAAACTTGAGGCAGCCGGTGTGGATTCGGCCATACTGCCTACACGTGCTGCTGCCAATGTTATAGTCCGGTCGGCAAAAAGAGCAGCCAGCCTGAAGAAGGCACGCGAACTCAAGAGATGTATTGAAAAAATGGATGGCAAGAAACTTGCCATTGTAATGCATAACAACCCTGACCCTGATGCTATATCAGGTGCCATGGCATTAAGTGAGATCGCCAAGAATGTAGGCGTTGAATCCGAGATACTTTATCACGGTAAAATCGGGCACCAGGAAAACAAAGCCTTTGTTAATCTCCTGGATATAGACATTGAGCGGATGGAAAAATACGACCTATCAAAGTTCTCCAATATTGCCCTTTTTGAATGCGCCATACCAGGCATGAACAATCTGGTACCACCCGATACCAGGATCAATATAGTGATCGACCATCATCCATTTAACATATCTGAAGTGAAGGCTGATTACATTGATATCCAACCCGATATAGGTGCCAGTGCAACCATAATGGCCATGTATTTGAAGGAACTTCAGATCAATTTCAGTAGTGAACTGGCAACAGCACTCCTTTATGGTATCAGGGTGGATACTCATGAATTCAAGAAAAATGCCACCCAATCTGATCTTGAAGCCGCTGCATTCCTGTACCCCCTTGTTGACCATGATATATTAAGCCAGATCGAGACCCCGTCCATGTCAACAGAAACCTTTGACATTATGGGCTATGCCATCCAGAACAGGCAGGTCGTTGGCAGTTACCTTATATCCAATGTGGGGCCGATCAGGGACCGGGATGCCCTGCCCCAGGCAGCAGATTACCTGCTGAACCTTGAAGGCGTTACCACAACAATTATTTTCGGGCTTACTGAGGAATCCATCCACATCTCAGGAAGGAGTAAGGATGTCAGGGTCAATATCGGTGAGATCATGCGTGAAGCCTTTGGTGAAGAGCATGGAGGTGGACACTCTACGTCTGCAGGAGCACAGATACCTCTTGGTGTGTTCAGCGGTACAAAGGATAAACAAACCTTAATGAAACTGGCAGAAGAGGCAATTGTCAAAATGCTGTTTGATGTTATGGGCATGGAAGAAAAGGAAGAATAAAACGTTCTTCCTTTTCAATATTCTTTTTAATTTTCTTGTAGTATATCAAGTATAACTTGATGTACTCAAGAAAATCCGACCGAAGGGAGGATTTTGTTCCCGTATATAATCTATAAGATTATGTACTTATTTCTCTATCAGACGCATTAACGACTTTTTAAAAGCCTGAGCCTTGCCAATTATGATTTCAGATGACAGTGTGCCCTGGGCAAAACTATAGATAACAGCCGTGGTGGAAAGTATGACAAGGATTGCCAGTACTACTATGGCTGTGGAACTAATCTGACTACCCATAACCTTGAAAGTATCACTACGCCCATCAACTTCAACCAGGTAT
>CBETWD010000291.1:0-2287 GCA_965539945.1 uncultured bacterium | reverse complement strand
GTTCAGGGTTCAGGGTTCAGGGTTCAGGGTTCAGAGATTGAAAGGGTCAAGGGGCAAGGGGCACAGAAAAGCTCACGAGAGCAATCAACAATCAACAATCAACAATCCAAAGAGGAAGGAAGGATCATGAAGGAAATCAGTGAATTAAACTTGCCCGATGACGTTCGGTACACAGACGATCATGAATGGGCCAGGCTTGAAGGCGACAAGGTCTGTATCGGGCTTGACGACTATGCCCAGGACCAACTCGGAGACATTGTCTTTGTGGAACTGCCGCAGACAGGTGATACCTTTAAGAAGGGTGAGGAGTTCGCAACCGTGGAATCGGTCAAGGCTGTTTGCGAATGTTATTTGCCGGTAAGCGGAGAAATTATTGCTGTTAACACAATACTTGAAGAGTCGCCTGAGCTCGTGAACAAAAGCCCATATGGTGATGGATGGTTTGTCGAAGTAAGACCTGGTGACACATCTGAAATGGATACGCTGATGACCACTGTCGCTTGCCTGGAAAAGCTGAAAGGAGCAGTGTAAATGCTCTATCTGCCTCACACAAGCGATGAGATCTCTTCAATGCTTCAGGTTGCGGGGGTTAATGACCTTGACGATCTTTTTTTGACTGTCCCTGATGATTGCCGGTTAAAGGGCGATCTCAATCTACCGGAAGCATTGACAGAGTGGGAATTGAACGATCACATGGAGGCCCTTTCCAAGAGCATGGCAGTCTCCCCGGAGTACAGAGTATTCCTGGGAGCCGGGAGTTATGAGCATTATATTCCCGCGTCAGTGTCTTATCTCTTAAGTCGCTCCGAGTTTGTAACGTCTTACACCCCTTACCAGCCGGAAATGAGCCAGGGAACCCTGCAGGCGATCTATGAGTATCAGACCCTTGCTGCGCAGCTTCTGGGCATGGAAATAGCCACTGCATCACATTACGATGGTGCCACGGCCTTGGCTGAATCACTCCTCATGGCCATCCGTATTACCAAACGAAAAAAAGTCGCTATTTCAAGCCTGATTCATCCCCTTTATCGTCAGGTAGTTAGAACCTATTTTGAGCCAACCGGCTTTGAGGTTGTGGAACTCGGCTATCTGGAAAATGGCATGACCGATATTGCCAGGCTTGATGACATGGACGATCTTGCAGCCGTTGCGATTCAGTCACCCAATTTTTTTGGATGTATTGAGAACCTGCGGGCCGCCGGTGAAAAGGCCCATGACAGAAAGGCGCTCTTTATTGCTTCCTTTACTGAGGCCCTTGCTTACGGCCTCTTGAAAAGCCCCGGTGTGCAAGGCGCTGACATTGTATGCGGAGAAGGTCAGAGTCTGGGGATACCCCGTTCCTTTGGCGGACCGGCCCTTGGGATGCTTGCAAGCAGAAAGAAATACATGCGCAGCCTGCCTGGTCGCCTGGTGGGCAAAACCAAAGACCTGGACGGAAAGAGAGGCTTTGTTCTGACCCTTGCCACCAGGGAGCAGCATATTCGCCGGGAAAAGGCAACCTCCAACATCTGTACCAACAACAGCCTCTGTGCTCTGGCAGCCGTCATGTATATGGCCTCTCTCGGCGGTACGGGGATCAGGGAGCTTGCCAATCTCAACCGTGACAAGGCCGAGTATCTTAAAAAGGGATTGAAAGAGGCTGGGTGCAAAATCGCCTTTGAGACCCCAACATTCAATGAGTTTGTTGTTGAGTTCCCGAATGGCTTTGAGGCCACCTGCGAGCGACTAATGGAAAAAAATATTGTGCCCGGCCTTTCTCTGACGCCCTACTATCCTGAACTTGCCGATCACTATCTTTTGTGTGTCACGGAAACCAAGTCCAGGGACGACATGGATGCCCTGGTGATGGAGGTTCAGTCATGAAAGAATCTGTCGGAACTACAGGACTGATACTGAATGAACCGTTCCTTTGGGAAAAGGGGAGAAAGGGAAGAAGCGGATTTTCCCTTCCCCGGCGTGATGTTGAACCTGTCCCCCTGGACCAGGAATTAAGAGGCAAAGGACCGGACTTTCCGGATCTGAGCGAGGTTGACGTAGTACGCCATTACACCAGGCTGTCCCAATGGAATTTCGGTGTAGATACCGGCATGTATCCCCTGGGTTCATGTACCATGAAATACAGTCCCAAGACCAACGAAAGACAGGCAAACCTTCCGGGATTTGCCGGAGCCCACCCCATGCTTCCGCCCAGCCTGTCCCAGGGCGTGCTCAGGATGATGTTTGAACTTGAGCAATACCTCACGGAAATTACCGGCATGGATGCGACCACCCTTCAGCCTGCGGCAGG
>CBETWD010000290.1:0-2294 GCA_965539945.1 uncultured bacterium | reverse complement strand
GGGCTGTTGAGACCCGCAGGTGGGTGGTTCGAGCAGCCAATACAGGCGTCAGTTCACTGATCAGCCCATGTGGCGTGAGAACGGCAAAAACTTCGTTGTTTGAGCCGTGTTATATAGAGGGGCGAATTCATCTTCGCAAAGGCCATACTTTTTATGTAAAATATGGAGAGATCTGGTTATTATTATTTTGTTTATTTTGGGCAGTAGTTCCATTCTGGAGAAAAGTCCAAAAGGAGGTATGAGATGAGTACGACTACGGATAAAACAACAATAAATATACAGGCAATTAAGGAGCACTTGTATGATCTTAGCGGACGATTAGAGCTCCTGAGGGGTTATCTTTGATCGGGAGACTTTGGATAAGCGTCTTGCTGAAATAGACCAGGAGATGCTCCGTCAGGATTTCTGGGAAGACCCTAAATCCAAGGAGTTGCTGAAGGAGCGATCTTTACTGATAGAGCAAAAAGAAAATTTAGACCACCTTTCCGAGCAGTATGAAGAGCTTGAATTACTGCTTGAAATGGCAGAAGAGGAAGAGGATTTATCAGTCCTTAAAGATGTAAGTGATGGGCTGAAGGAACTTGATAAAAAGATACACGGGGTTGAACTCTCAAGACTTCTTTCAGGTTCGCACGATCGCAATAATGCTATTGTAACAATTCATGCCGGGGCGGGAGGGACCGAGGCCCAGGACTGGGCCGAGATGTTGCTGAGAATGTATCTCCGTTGGTGTGACAGGCGGGGGGTCGAGGTCAAAATGCTGGATCTAATGCCCGGAGATGAGGCCGGTACAAAGAGTGCGACATTTCTGGCTGAGGGACTCTATACCTATGGCTATCTGAAGTCTGAGGCCGGTGTGCACCGTCTGGTCCGCATTTCGCCCTTTGACGCTTCGGGAAGGCGGCATACCTCCTTTGCTTCTGTATTTGTAGCTCCGGAGTTGGATGAGACCATTGAAATTGATATTAATGAAAAAGATTTACGTGTAGATACATACCGGGCCAGTGGAGCCGGAGGACAACATGTTAACAAGACAAGTTCCGCTGTCCGCATCACTCACTTACCAACAGGGATAGTTGTTCAGTGTCAGAATCAGAGATCCCAGCATAAAAACCGGGCCATTGCCATGAAGATCCTGCAGGCCAGGCTCTTCGAACGAGAGAAGGCAAAAAAGGATGCGGAGAGGCAGCAGGCCCATGAGAAGAAGAAGGAGATAGCCTGGGGAAGCCAGATCAGGTCCTATGTGCTCCAGCCCTATCAACTAATCAAAGACCATCGCACAGGCGTAGAGATTGGCAATGTGAATGAAGTGCTGAACGGAAATCCGGATCCTTTTATCGAGGCATATTTGCAGGATCAGGTTTTAGGACCCTTAGTGTAACGAATTTCTCCGGAATTACCTTCTAACTTCAGCCTTCTACCTTCTACCTAAATATAACGAATTTCCCCGGAGTTAACCCTGACCCCTTCACCATTATCCAGGGTAAGTATGAGGCTTCCGTCAGGCGCAATCCCTTGAGCCAAGGCCTCAAACTCCGGATTGAGCTCAGCATTCAGGCCATAGATCACCCTGCGCCCCGGGGTGTCGCTCAGGAGATTCCAGTCCCTTATTACAGGATTTTGGGGCAGGTAGCCAGGTTCAGTATTCAGACAGTCGGATTCCCATTGGTGGATTAGCCCGAAGATCCAGCCGATCCGTGCCAGGATTCGGGCTGCAAGCTCTTTTGTGTGCCAGTGTTTACCTGTAGTTATGGAAAGAGATGTGGCAAATGCGAGATCTTCAGGAAAGGTCTCCATGTTTGCGTTGATCCCTATGCCAAAGAGGAGATATGTCTGCCCGGAATTGGGTGCCCTGACTGCTTCTGTGAGGATACCGGCTATCTTGCGTCCCTTTATTAATACGTCATTAATCCAGCGGATCTTTGTCGAGGCTCCCCCTTCCTTCAAGACTTGGGCAATAGCCACTCCTACTCCCAGATTGTAAAAAGACCAGTTTTCAGTAAAAAGTGATGGATACAGGGCCAGACATAAATATACCCCCCCTGTGGGAGCCCACCAGCTTCGTCCTATTCTGCCCCGGGCCTGGACAAGAGAGTCTGCCCACCAGACGCAGCCGGATGGCAGATCGGTTCCATTGCTGTCGGCTCGGAGTATAGCCTGTCCGGCAAGGGGCATAAGCCTGTCGGCCTTTCTGTAGTAATAGACTTCGTGGCCGACGACCCTTGCCCTTCTCAGGATTTTTTCTCTTGTTTCTGTATCCAGGCCGGTGTTTATGACAGAGTCCCGGATCTGGT
>CBETWD010000289.1:0-2297 GCA_965539945.1 uncultured bacterium | reverse complement strand
GATTCCTCTGAATCAGGAGTATTCTTTTAGGAATCTGGTTACTCCACTTGCAAGTCCTGAACATCGAGCATATTTGTGAGTTTTCTTAGGCTTCGAATAATCTCTTTTATCTCGCCTTCGGGAAGCCTTTTAAGTCCGTCTACGATCTTATGCTGGATAGGGGGTGGGGCATTATCCGCAAGACTTCTTCCCAATTCTGTCAACTCAATCGTAATCACCCGACGATCAGGAGATTTTCTCATCCTTGTCACAAGCCCTTTTAGTTCCAGGCGGTCGATGATCCCGGTGACCGTACTGGAACTGACCATAATTATCTTGGCAATCCGGGAGGGAGAAAGAGGCCCATTCTCATACAGAGCGATGAGACAGTTGAGTTGGGGAGCGCTCACCTGGTACTTCTTGTTCAATTCCTTGGTATAGAGTTTTCCCGCCTGCATGAGCCTGTAGATCTCGTACACGATCTCTTTGATAGAAGCCTGGGGGACCTCGTAGCTCATAGCTCGATATAGTGTTTGGACATTATATGTTATTTCCGTGTGTCGCTCAAAAAGTTTTCAGTTGAAATATTACACCAATAAAATAATTTACTATCAAGAAGCTGCCAAAGCAATTAATTTTTTTGGCATCCTGAAGTGTACCCCATTGTCACCAGGCAGGAGAATGTGATTTTATTGTTTGGCTGGAAGGATCGATGGATCCTTACAATTTCATAAACAGATCCACTGGCCTACGGTTGCTACCGCCTGACCTGCACCGAAGTGTTCGGTGAAGATGCGAAAATAGTGAAGCTCCTCCTTGCTGCGAATCATTGGATACTCAGCTTGGATATCAGCCAGCTCGCCATCCGTGACGGCTTCTTCAAAATAGGCTGGAAGCAGATCGGCAATACCGGATCCCTGGGAAAATTCTTGTTTCAGCCGCCAGACTATGCCTTCTGGCAGCAGCCCTTCGTATGCCTTCCTAAATATCCACTTCTCGATCTTGTTTTCCCCGTCAGGTTTTTGTTTGTACTCAGGCGGGATAGCCAATGAATAATTAAGCAACTCTCCGGATATAATAGGGGCCACCACTCGCACGCTGTTGCATTGGTTCATGCGATCCAGCCGCAACGATGCATTGTTGTGCAGGAAGCCGATACATTCCATCTGCCGGGCGAACAGCTCGCCGAGTGGAAAATCCTTAAAATACATATATCCGCAAAACACCTCATCACCGCCTTCACCGGAAAGAAGCACCTGGATGCCTTGCTCTTTGGCAAATCTGGAGATAAGAAAATTCGATATTGAGCTTCTAACGAGTGAGGGATCAAAGGACTCAAGATAGTAGATAACCTCCGGCAATACCGCCAAAGCCTGATTCAGGTCCACCATAACCTCATGGTGGTCTGAGTCGATATGGCCGGCCATGACCCGTGCATTCTGGATATCGGGACTTTTTTCCACACCCAGGACGAAGGTTTTTAACCGTGCATCCTTTCCATACTCTTCTTTGTATGCCTCACTGGCCAACATAGCGATCACACTGCTGTCAATTCCCCCGCTCAACAGGCTGCCTGTTGAAAAACGGAAATCCACCCGGTTGAGGAGACTCTGCCGGATTTTTGTCCTGATATCCTCTGTTATTTTATCCAGGTCGGTATGCAGGACCTCAGGGAGGGCCTCAGGCAATTGTGCGAATGGTGTCAAACAGCCGTGCCGGTCCATGTAATGCCCGGGTGGAAATTCATGGACGTCCTCCGTTACCTCGATAATGCTTTTCAGCTCGGAGGCCAAGTACAGGGTCTGATTTTTCCATCCGAAAAAAAGTGTCTTGATACCCAATAAGTCCCTGGCTGCAAAAAACTCGTTCCCGTCGGAGATCACGAAGGCAAAAATCGCATCGTTTAAGTGCCGGAGCATATCCGTGTCGTAACGCCCATATAACTCGAGCAAGAGCCGTTCTTCCCTGAATGGGCCATCCGGGATGCCGCGTGATCTGGTCAGTTCATCCCAATTGCCCACCTGGCCGTCGTAGCAGATTCTTAAGTCAGGATTCCGGGGACCGGATACGGGAATATTGTTATCTCCCGGAGCTAAAGCAGCGTCGGCTTCGAGGTAATTCTGGGCCATGATGATTCCATTATTTTCGAACATCCCTGAGACATCCGGCCCACGGTGTGTGATCTTCCGGAACATGGAATTCACATCGTCATGATCCAGCTTACCATACGCTATAACTAATCCACTCATATAAACTCCTTATGACCGTTCACGGGATTACAACGCCCGTTTTACCGCAACCCACCGAACTGTAAGCGT
>CBETWD010000288.1:0-2304 GCA_965539945.1 uncultured bacterium | reverse complement strand
TGATGCGGCACAACTAATATATCAACGGGCCCAAGTCCATCTTTCAACAGGCATTGTTCCCTGGTCCTGCCTATATCTCCTGTAAGGAGAATCGAGCGCTTTCCATAGTCCAATTCAACCACCAGGGATCTGCCATTTTTGCCACGGGCGCCCTCGCACCCCGTGGAAGGCCAGACCTTTACCATAACGTCTCCTATATACTCCGTCCCGCCTTTTCGCCACACCCTGTGCCTGACCCCGCGCTGAGCACAGGCCTCAAGTAGTTGCTTCCAGGAAAGGTTTTTTGAAATATCTTCATTGGTCCAGAGCTCTCCCACTGGAAACTGCCTCACAAGGGCGGCAAGACCGCCCATGTGATCCTGCTCAGGATGTGACAATACAATAACGTCTATTTTCCTGTAGCCAAGGTGTCTGATAAACGGCGCAACTATCCTTTCTCCTGTATCAAAATATGGGCTTCTCAGACCTCCCCCATCCATTACCATGAGCTTCCCTCCCGGCAGCTCTACTACCTGTGATGTCCCCTGGCCGACATCCAGCACGTGAAGTTTCAGGCTTTCCTGATGGGAAAGGTCCCACTCCCTGTATGCAGAAGCTGACAAAAGGAGAGCAAAGAACATTACGGCCAAGGCCCTGGAAATCTTCCAGCGCCTCATCAAGGAAAGAGATCCCAGAAAAAGATAAAACAAAGATACCTGCAAAACACTTGGCCTTGGGACCCATATAGCAGACCAGTTCCATGCTGAAACAAAATTTATGAAAATAACCAGATAATTCAAAAACCAGCCCACCCCTTGCCATAGGCCTGATGTCAATCCCGGGAAGAAGGGCAGCAGGATTGTTCCACACAACAAACCAGGGAGAATGACAAAACTCGTCACCGGCACTACCAAAAGGTTGGTCAGTAATCCCACAAGGCATACCCGCTGAAAGTGCCATGCCACAAAAGGTGTTGTAGCAAGTGTTGCAATCAGAGTTACCAGGATAAAGCCTTTTATATAGATCCAAAAAGTCTTTTGACCATCCTGTTTTTTCTCCTTTGGCACTGATCTCAGGTATGAAGAAAACATGATCAGAAAAAAGACTGCCGTGAAAGAGAGCTGAAAAGATATGCCAAAAAGGTACTGGGGATTAAAAATGAGCAAAGCCCATGCTGCCAGGGCGAGAGAATTAAGAGGCGTCTGCGGTCTGTCAATCAGAAAGGCCGTACCGAATGCAAGGATCATTACCATCGCCCGCACGGCAGAAGGCGAAAAACCGGCCAGACCTGCATAAATCACCGCCCCAATCAGTGCCAGGGATGTGGCAATTTTCTTCACAGGGAACCGGAGCGTAATCCACTCCGACCTGAGAAGTAAGGCCCTTGCAAGGCCGCCGATTAACAGGGCCGCCAAGGCCATGTGTATGCCTGATACAGCCAGCAGGTGGCCGATTCCGGCCCTGGCAAACGCCTCCTTGAGATTATTGGATAACCATGCCCTCTCGCCAAGTAACAGGGCCATGGCAATACCCCTGGCAGGTCCGTCAAGACAGCGGTCTATGCCCAGCATGATTGCTCTTCGTCCTGATTCCAGCCAGTACCGGAGCAAAGACATGTCACTTGAGCTTTGGCTGTGCCCAACCGGGGAAAACCTGAGGGGATGATTTACAAAACCCTTTACCATCACACCCCTTATGGCCCACCAGTTCTCCTGATCAAAGGCCCCCGGCGTCTTGAAGTTTCTTACAGGGCGAAGGCTTGCAGCAAAACGTATCCAGTCTCCCGGAGAGACGTCCTGGACACGTATTCCCAGTACCGTGAGGCCCATGATGCCTGAAACAGAAAGATCGCCTGAAGGGGTGTGACTTTCATAAGCAGCCACCAAGAGCCTCACTCCATCATTTGCAGGGAGTGGGGCACGTATCACCTGGCCGGTGATTATGTGTTTTCCCGGTGCGTTTGCAAGGCTGAGGAGATCCTGAGATTTGTCTTCCAGGGACCTGCAAGACAAATCCAGATGCCAAAAGCCCATGCCAAAAAGTACCAGGGCTGCTCCGATCCAAGGTAAAAAGACTCTTAAAATCCTCCCGGATGCACCCTTTGAGCATGCACCAAACAGGAGCAATCCGGATCCGAACGCGCCAATGATGCACAGAAACCAGCCGGACAACTCCGGATACCCAGTGTGGGCAGCAGCAATTCCGAGCCCGAAAGGGAAAAGCAGCAGGGCTAAAGGACTGGGAGACACTTGCTGTGCGTGACATCCTTCACGACAAGTCAAAAGTAGTTTACTCTTTGTTGATCTTGTGCTTGGCAGTGAAATT
>CBETWD010000287.1:0-2311 GCA_965539945.1 uncultured bacterium | reverse complement strand
CTAACAGAGTAATAAATGGAAACTTTCCATGATATTAATTGCTATAGATGGACATAATTTCCATCTATTCTCATATCAAGCAAATCAATATGGAAAAAGTGGTCCACTTATTAAGTATTGCTTGTAAATTTCCATATATTGCGAGATTATTAAATCCACCATGGAAAATAAACCAAAAATTCGACCAGATCCGGATGCCAAATTAATGGACCAGGTACGGGAGGTACTCCGTTACTATCATTATGCCTATCGCACCGAGTCCACTTACTGGCAGTGGATTCTCCGCTATATTCAGTTTTTCGGAGGCAAAACTCACCCACGGAAATTTGATGCAAAGCATATTGAAAAATTCCTATCACACCTGGCGGCCAAAGGCAATTTTGCTGCACGATTTTGTTGAAATCCCCTATTCGATTGATTGATCCTACTCAGCATTTGGGGTACGTCTGGATTCAATAAGCCGTGAACTTTGTAGAATAGGGGATGCTGGTGAAATATTGACATTTGCTTAAGAAGAGAAAAAGGGGGCAGCATGGAAGCATATATCCAAGTAGTTACGACAACTGAGAAAAGACAAGACGCCGAAAAGATCGCTAAAGCCTTGGTAAAAAGAAGATTGGCTGCCTGCGCCCAGATTGTTGGACCAATTGTTAGCACCTATTGGTGGAAGGACAACATAGAGACTGCCGAAGAATGGCAGTGCCTCATAAAGAGCAAAAAGAGCTTTTACGACGAAGTTGAGAAAGCAATCAAGATACTCCACCCTTATGAGACGCCGGAAATAATTGCTTTACCTATTGTTTCCGGCAGCGATGACTACCTCAAATGGCTGAATGACCAGCTCAAGTCAATAGATGGGTATAAGTGAACGGGAACCAAGGAACCAAATGAGGACATCCAGAACCAAGGGCGGCCCCTTAGTGGAAGAGCAGGACATTGAAGTTTTCACGGTGGGCCTTCGCATGGTTCAGGAGCCGTTGGAAGACGGAGTGGCGGGTATTTCGTTTCTTGGCCGGGCTCATGTGACTGCCTCCAGATAGGGGCGCATCACATTCGCCACACGACACACCTTAGCGGCTTCCCAGAGTTCGTCCATCGTGGCTTTTTGACTTCTCCAAGTCTCGCGGAGTGCTTCCATGGCAACGTCCAGCCCGATTTTGTTGCGGAACTTGAAGCAATCAGCGACGGTCTTGGCGGGGCTGTAGACTTTGACCGGGACACGGCTCACTTCGTGTTCCTCAACCCCGAAGCTCAAAGCGCGACCAGAGAAACGCACCACCTCGAGGAGCGGGTAATCCAATTCTGGTTTCAGGGACCGGGAATGCAACTGCTATGGCTCTGATTTTTAAATTGTTTTCACATGGGGATAGGTGCGGATCAGGTTATCGGCAGTGAGAATAGTCAGGTTGTGATGGCGGGCGGTGGCAACAATAATTTGATCTGCAGGATCTTTATGGAAAGTGCCGGGCAGGATGGTTGACTCCAGAGAAACATTAACAGACAAGGGCAGGATATGGATAAATTGTTCTTGAGTCGCCTTATCTAACCAGTCCCTGACAGGTATAGAAAGACCAAGCTTGCCAAGACTAACCTTTTTTGCCACCTCCCATACACTGATGGCTGAAAGGAAAAAGGGATAATTATCAGCATTCTTGACAATAGTAGCTATCTCTGCAGAAAGGCGTTGAGGCTCCTCAACCATCCAGAGCCATATGTTGGTGTCGAGTAAATACATTACCTAAAATGATCGGTTCCAGGTTCAGGGTTCAAAGGTTATAGTCTACTTTACAAGGGTTCAGGGTTCAGGGTTCAGGGTTGACAACCTTTGAACCTATGAACCTTGAACGGTGAACTTTCTTTATTGACGCGTTATCCTTTTGATAACAGCCAGTTAGGGCTTTTCAACCGGGAACCGTGAACGTTGAACCGCTCAACCCAGGCATTATTTACAAGCCTCCCAGTCATCCTCTCCCAGCGGTTCGTCCCAGTCAGGACTGAATGTAACCGTGTTTTGTAAACAGCCAAGAAATTGTTCTGGATCAGGCTTTGCAACAGTTGGAGGTACAACAACAGCAATCACCTTTCCACGGCGGGTAATCTCAATGGTTTTATTATCCTGTTCAACCGTACGAAAAAACTTGGTGCATTTTGCTTTGAATTCAGTTACAGCTACTTGCATGGTTTTGCTCCTGGTCATCTGACTATTTTATATGACCATAATACGAATTGCACATCTCTTTGTCAATGTTGCGTAAATAAGAGTAGAGATAAACATCCAGCCATCTCAGCATCATCTCAAAGCAAAGAAGTG
>CBETWD010000286.1:0-2329 GCA_965539945.1 uncultured bacterium | reverse complement strand
AGATGGGAAGGGATTACTTACTTCTTCTTTATCCTCAAAAAAGCTCAAAAAGACATCTGATCAATGGTTATTATTAACTACCCCTCTGGCAGCCGACAGCATCTTTTCATTCTGTTGGCTCTGATCTTGTCATTGTTAAATGGTTGTGCACTGCAACCAGGCCCTGTTTGTGTAAAGCATGGAAAAATCTATGGCAGGACAAGCGGAATCTTTCGAAGCCAGTGGGATGATTACTATGAACGCGCTCTTTCCTATGTGGAAGGGGGGTGTTATCCGGAGGCCATCTTTGACCTAAATGAAGCTTTAAAACAGAGGTTCAGAGATCAGTGGATGGCACGAACCTATGGGATTCATTTCATTGATTACTTTCCCCACAGGGAAAAAGGCCTGATTCATTATCTGACGGGTGATTATGATGATGCCAAGTCAGAACTGGAGCTTTCCCTGCAACATGAGCTATCTGCAAAAGCCTTTTTCTACCTCGACAGAGTCCGCAACCGCATAATGGAGCAGGAAAAACAGGTTGTATCCATTCCGCACCTTACAGTAAGACTCCCACCCGGTAAATCCGGAGGATACGATGAAATATGGACCAAAGATGACCCTGTTACTGTTTTGGGAATAGCGGAAGATGAACAATATATCTCGGAGATTGTCCTGGCAGGAAGACCTGTTTTCATAGAGGTCTCTGCGAAGCGTGTGGAGTTCAGAGATGATTTAAAGCTGACTCAGGGCAGACATGAGATTGATATAACGGCCCGAAACCTTTTGGGCGGTACTGCAAAACGTACGATCATTCTGCATGTTGACAGAACAGGTCCACTTATCATTCTGGAAAAATTCGATCCTGGTATTGGTATACAGGGGTATCTTTATGACGAATCCGGCGTAGGCTCTCTTATTGTGGATGCAGAACCGGCGTTTGTTCCAGAGGGAAAGGATGTGGCTTTCAGTGTACCCATAAAGCCTGGCATAAGAAGCGTAACCATTCTGGCCGTGGATAGACTCGGGAATCAGACGCTGGCCTCAGTAAATGCAGATATGACGGCCTACAACCCATATCCGCTACTGATGGCACAGAACCTGGTGGATGCCACAACTATCGTACAAGCCCCTCCGGCCCTTCCAGGTTTTAAAGGCGCCCTGAGACCTGAAATCACGCTGAATGGATGGCGGGATGAAGAGACCGCTTTCTTGGAAAGGGTATATATTGACGGACAGGTAAGAGGTCAAAGCAATATAGAAGAGCTGATCATAGACAACATGCCGGTTCGCCAGCGGGCAGGCCGCATCATATTCTTCAATCACTTCATTGCGCTGAAAGAAGGGAGAAATACGATCAGAATCAGGGCCAGGGATGAGTCCGGCAACACAAGCATAAAAGACATCTGCATTACACGGCGCATTCCCAGGGTCTTTCAACTGGAACAGCGCTACAGCCTTGCCATGTATCCTTTTGACAATACATACATGACTGCTGAGCCTGGACTGTTCCAGTATCTTTTCTTAAGAGATCTTGCAGCCCGGAATCGCTTTCAGATTATGGTACGGGAAAAACTAAAAAAGATCCTGCATGAACAGAAACTTGACCTTGGTAGCAAATCCCCGCCTCATGAAGTGAAACCGCCCCTTTCCACACTTTTAGGGACTATTTACGAAACAAGAAACGGGATTGAGATTGTGACACGCCTTGTTGATAATAAAACCTCCAAGATACTGGCCATCAAGGATGTCTACAACGACTCCAAAGATCATTCTGCATTAAAATCCCTTGCAGGCAAGCTGGCTGAAAAATTCCACAGGGAGTTTCCCCTGATAGATGCCATGATCACTCAAACCACGGGGAAAAAGCTTATTGCTGAACTTGGAAAAGGGAAAGCAAACATGGGATGGCCTTTAATCGTGTATCGTGAAGATGAGCCGGGACGCAATCCTGTCACAGGCAGGATGCTGGGATCTGATACAAAGATTATCGGAGATGCCTGTATTGATCAGTTGATGAAGGGAAAATGCAGGGCAACACTTGTAAGTGATCAAAAACTTGAAATCAGAATAGGAGATAGAGTGATAACTCAATGAAGAGACTCTCTCTCGAAGAAGAACGGCAGCTCCTTCATGAATGCATAGTCTGTGGCAAAAAGCATAAAGTGGTTCAACAATACTGGAACCTGGTTTATTATACTGTTCGGAAGACATTGACCATTAAAAATGTCCCCTTTACTGGAGAAGATATAGAAGATCTCCGGAATGAGGTATTTGTCAAGCTTTTTGACAAAGGATGTTGGCGAATAAGGCAGTATAGAGAAAAACTCGGCCATGGTCTTGCAGG
>CBETWD010000285.1:0-2338 GCA_965539945.1 uncultured bacterium | reverse complement strand
GCCCTGCTGCGCATGGTTGCTTGAATCTACATGGTATATTTCGGTGAAACTTCAGATAAATAGGTAGAAGGCTGAAGGAAGCTCAAAGCTGAAGGCAAATAATAACCTTAAACCAAGACCCAGCTTCTCTCCGAGGCGTAAGCTCTACGAGCCGGAGGCCTGAAAATGGAGGCGGGGTTTTTTATTCCCTCAATCCCAAGCCCCATTAAGTGATGTAGTGTAATGTAGTAAGGACATCCAATCTTAGGCTGCCTGTCATAGAAAGCATCATTCGCCTGGTACGCTACAGATCGCTGAAAAGCGATTTCTTGTCACTGTTGAATGGTTGGCTTACAGAACTCCTTTGGGAGGAAGAAGCTTTTCAATAAGATTCTTGAGAAAAGCAAGCTCATTTTTATGGGCATTAAGGGTGGCTTCCAAATCTGTCTGCCTTCTTTGCATCTGCCACTGCATCCGCAGGACAAAACCTAAAATCACCAGGGAAATAGTGATAAAGAGCCCAAGCATCCACTGAAGGCTATTGAAACGCTCGTTCATTTCGGCACGGAGGTCATCAAAGCGGCTGTTGACATCATCAAAACGCCTGTTGACATCATCAAAGCGGCTGTTGACATCATCAAAGCGGCTGTTGACATCATCAAAACGCATATTAAGGGCCTTTTGGCCCTCTTCAAGCCGGGTAAGCCTTTCGACGATTTCGCGGTCAGTTATTCTGTGGGCCTTTTCAACCGCAGCAGCCACCGTGGGAACTAACAAAATGGCCATTAAACCGACAAAAATAATCATCTCGCGCATAATTCAATCATAGAACACACAAACTAATTTTGTCAATTCAGAAAATTGGCCTTTCTGTAACCGTTCACGGGTTCAGAAAACCAAAACCCCTTAACGGAGGTAAAAGGCTGAAGGAAGCCTTTCATTGTGCGAAGAAAAAAATCCCCTTGGTGATGCAGAGGATTATAGTAATTGATAGTGGTGAAATGGAAGAAATACGATGGCTCCCACCTACGGGGCAGGCAGGATGAAAGGGGAGCGGAACCGGTCATGAGAATGGGGCTTCTGAGGCTTCCGGAGGATAAAATATTACAAAATGTAAATGTGATTGACAAAATGTAAGGCTTATACGATAATCCATTCATGTTTGAAAGAATTATTTCCCATAAACTAAAGGTTCTCGTTACCCAGTACCCCATTGTGGCGATCACCGGCCCCCGACAATCGGGCAAGACCACACTCGTAAAACATGTATTTCCTGAAAGGCCCTATGTTTCCCTTGAGGATCCGGATATTCGAGAATTCGCCTCAACAGATCCCAGAGGATTTCTTTCTACCTATCCTGTTGGGACCATACTGGATGAGATTCAGCGGGCACCCGAACTCTTTTCTTACCTCCAAACCAGAGTTGATGAAATCGGAAGAGAAGGGCTTTACATCCTGACGGGTTCTTTCAATTTAGGGTTGATGGAGGGAATCAGTCAGTCCTTGGCCGGGCGGGTAGCCCTGCTAAATCTGCTTCCCCTTTCACTTCTCGAACTGGCTCGGGCTAATCAGGAGCCTAAGACCCTTCAGAATCTATTGTTTACAGGCTTGTACCCCCGCATTCACGACAAAAAAATGTCGCCACACGAATGGTATGCGAACTATGTGAGCACCTATCTGGAAAAAGACGTCAGGATGGTAACGAAAGTAACGGATCTTGGCCGGTTCCAACGCTTCATAAAGATGTGTGCAGCCCGGTCGGGCCAAATCCTCAACCTTTCGGCACTTGGTGATGATTGTGGTATAACCCATAATACAGCAGGAGCATGGTTATCGGTACTTCAAGCTGGATTCATTGTTTTTCTCTTAAGACCTCATTACAAGAATTTCAACAAGCGGCTGATAAAAAGACCAAAGCTCTATTTCCACGATTCTGGATTGCTGTGCTATCTCCTTGGAATCGATACGCCTCAAAGCCTGGCCATTCATGCCTTTAGAGGGCACATCTTTGAAACGTGGGTTGTGGGAGAACTCCTCAAAGGGAGGTTCAACAGGGGGTTAAAAGAGAATATCTATTTCTGGCGCGATAACGTCGGTCATGAAGTGGACTGCCTTATAGATCGAGGTATGACGTTGATACCGGTTGAAATCAAATCAGGAGAGACTGTGACTCGTGATTTTTTTAAAGGCCTCAACTATTGGTACAAGATTTCACAAATCCCTCCTGGGGAGGGATATCTAGTCTATGGTGGAGAGGTGGATCAAAAAAGGAAGGAGGGGCACGTCCTGGGGTGGAAATCTTTTGTCAAAAAGCTGCCTCCAGAGATTTAAAGCTCAAGGCTCAAAGCTGAAAGTAAAT
>CBETWD010000284.1:0-2340 GCA_965539945.1 uncultured bacterium | reverse complement strand
TCGAACATCGAACGTCCAACGTCGAATAAAAAACGAATATCCAATACCGAACATCCAAGCGAGAAATCTTATCATACTAAAAATACAGGCATATGGTTAGAAATTATGGCCTGCAAACCATAAAAATAGGCTCGGTAGTTGTACCCAATCCCCTGTTCCTTGCCCCGATGGCAGGAATTACAGACTATCCTTTCAGGTGCCTTGCCAGATCCTTCGGGGCGGGATTGGTAGTAAGTGAAATGATATCTTCCCAAGCCCTTGTACGTAACAGCGTCCGATCTGTCCGCATGGCCGGCACTGCTGAAGAGGAATTCCCCCTGGCAGTGCAGATCTCCGGATCAGACCCGATTGTTATGGCTGAAGCCGCACGGATTAACGAGTCTCTTGGCGCAGCGATAATTGACATAAATATGGGGTGTCCACAGCGTAAAATTGTAAAAACCGGGGCCGGTGCAAGCCTCATGCGTGATGAGGTCCTGGCAGGTAAGGTCGTAGAGGCAATTGTAAAAGCGGTGAATGTACCTGTCACTGTCAAGATCCGACTGGGTTGGGATCACAAAAGCATAAATGCAGCCAGAATCGCCACAATCGCCCAGGATTCCGGCATATCCCTTATTGCGGTCCATGGCCGGACCCGCAGCCGGATGTTCTCCGGAAAAGCTGACTGGTCGGCAATCAGAGAAGTAAAGGAGGCTGTATCTATTCCTGTAATTGCAAACGGTGACATCCAGTGTCCGAAGGATGCAAGTCTTTGCCTTAAGGTCTCCGGGGCGGACGGGATCATGATAGGAAGAGGTGCCCTTGGCAGGCCCTGGTTATTCGATCAGACGCTCCATTTCCTGGAAACAGGCGAGGACAAAAAACCTCCAGGCATTGAAAATCAATATGCCGTAGCAAAAAAACATTTCGAGCGCATTGTTGACTTTTATGGACTTCCTGTGGGCTTGTGGCTTTCTCGAAAACACTTGGCCTGGTATACCAAAGGCCTTCACGGGAGTGCGCTATTCAGAAAGTCCCTGAATAACACAAAATCATTTGATGAAGTAAAGGAGTTGCTCAGACATTTTTACGAAACCTTACTGACAACACCAATTATAGATAATGTTGAATGTTGAATGCTGAATTGTGGAAGAAGATTTAAAAGACATATACCTTAATTCAAAATTCAACATTCAGCATTCAACATTTATTGTATTGTGCGTCGCAGTGACTGGAAAGCGGAATCATATCTGATTTCAGTCCAGCTTGGGACCCCGGCCTGGTCTCTCCTCCCGGGAATCAGTCTCATGCCCTTCTTCATTGACAGATTCTCCCAGAATATCAGGTGTAAAAGGCCTGTTTACCCTGTTTGTCTCCTCTGCATTACCGGAAACAGTATTCATCCCTTCAGACAGATCACCAGGGATCTCCTGAATAGCTCTCATTTCAGATGCCGCAAGGTTTAATGTCTGATCGATCTCCTCCGGTGGCAGGGCCTCCTCGTCTATGACCCGCAAATAACCATCGAGAACAGAGCGTATTTTATATGCAGCCTCCCTCTGAATACGTCGGAGCCCCATTATTCGTTCCTCCAACTGAACGGCCTCCTGATGGGCATCAGCAACTATACGCTCTGCATCCAGTTTTGCCCTCTCATGCATGAGCTCCACATCTTTTTCAGCCTGTGACTTCATTTTTTCTGATAACTTGTGAGCTGATGTCAGGGCCTCTCTGAACTCCTCTTCTTTCTTTTTCACATCTGCCAACCGGCCCTTATATGCAATCAACTGATCCTTCAGGGCATTCTTTTCTTTAATCAAAGAGGTCATAACCTTACTTAGTTCCTCAAGGAAGGAGTCTACTTCTTCGGGATCGTAACCCCGGAACCTAGCGCGGAATTCCTTCTCAAGTATTTCGTTTGGGGAGAGACTCATATAACACCTCTATGAAATATGATAGGCCAACTGACGAAGTGTTTGTACGACAAAACTACGCAAAAAGATTATTGCTATAATGAGCACCATAGGGGTTAAGTCTATTCCCCCAAACTGTAAAGGGAGCATGCGTCGAACCCGGTACATTAAGGGTTCGGTTATGTTATACAGAAATTTTACTATGGGATTATAGGGATCAGGGTTGACCCAGGACAAGATGGCCCTGGCAATCAATATCCACATGTAGAGATTAAGAACAATATCGACTACCGTAGCAAGAGAACCAATGAAATTGCTTAGAATGAACATACTGGTATCCTTAAGAATTATGAATTAGAGACTATTTTACTAATGCCAGTTTACACTTTTTTCGAAAAAGCGTGTATTGTCGAATTGAATGCCGATGTCGAAACTGGAAATTTGAAAT
>CBETWD010000283.1:0-2349 GCA_965539945.1 uncultured bacterium | reverse complement strand
GCAAGACTGTTACCCCATTTTTTAATTGTCATGTGCATATTTAGCTCCTTGATAACGCTTGAAACATTAGTATATATATTTATAACATATAGCACTTTCAAACAAAAGAGTCAACATTGTTTATACATTTAGGGACTACCGAAAATTCCGTATTGACAATAAAGCAGCTATTCAGTATCTCGAACGAACACAAACGTTTGTATGATACTGCATGCCTGGATGCAGTAAAATCAATGGATATTGTCCGTTTGACCAATAATGCGTGGCTTACGGAGCGGGCAAAGATGATCAAAACCTGCCGCACAAAACAATAGGCCATGCTGCTATAGGCGCTGTGCATATGCAGCGCCTTTCCCTCGAACAAAATGTTTGCGTTTTGCGAGAGGCGTTTTTGATTACTTCCTGGCGAAAGGAGGTGATGAATTTATGAAAAAAGAAGGGCAACAGCGATCGGGTAAGGCATTATTGATTGGCCTTTCAGCGGGTGTGGTTTTGACTATTGTGACTGTGCTGGCATCAGGTTTTATGGTTGAGACTACCAATACCGACACTTTCTGTATCACCTGTCATGCCATGGTACCATTTCAGATTTCCTGGCAGGAATCGGTTCATGGCGGCAAAAATCCTCAGGGCTTTGCAGCCCAGTGTGTTGATTGTCATTTGCCTCACGGTAATTTTGTCGAATATCTCACGACCAAGGCAATTACCGGCACCGGAGATGTGGTGCAAAACTTTACTTTTAAGCCTGATGCCTTTGACTGGGGTGCAAATGCCGAAAAGAACCGTTTGAAATTCACCTTTGACACGGCCTGTAGGCATTGCCATCATAATTTGACTCCGCCCGGCATGAAACCCGGAGGATTTATTGCCCATAGGGCATATCAGCGCGGAGAGACAAAGAAAATGTGTGCCGAATGTCATCCCCATGTAGGGCACAAGGATATGATTGAAGTGGCAGAAAAATTTTTTAGGCAAGATGTATAGCAAAACAAAGGAGGGCTGAATGAGACATTATTTTAGCAGAATCAGCATAATATTATGTATTGCTGTTCTGTTTGGTGGAGTGTTGGCCGGCATCTCTGCGGCAAAAACAAAAGACCCAAATATTGCCGACAAGAAGATACTGGTAATAAAGAGAGGCTACACAGAAGAGGCATCAAACTGTATTGAGTGTCATGCAAAGGAGACTCCAGGCATCATTGAATCCTGGAAGTTAGGCAAAATGGGTCATGCCGGGGTATCCTGTTATGACTGTCATGTGGTTGATAAAAAATCGCCCATGGCCAGCCAGTGTAAAGGAGTCAAAGGAACCAAAATCTTTATCTCTCCCATGGTTTCCTCAAAAACATGTTCCCGCTGTCATCCAGTGGAAGTTGAGCAATTCCTCAAAAGTGGTCATGCCGATCTTTCAAGAAACGCAGTATATGATACGGAAAAGGCGGGCGGAGTTTTGGTGAAATTGCAGTGGTATAACGAAGGCGCCGCCTTTATGGGCAACGAGAAAGGGTCGCCCAGCAATACCGCTCCACAAACATCCGGCTGTCAGATGTGCCATGGATCGGAAGTGCAGGTCGGCCCGGACAATAAACCCATAAAGAGTTCATGGCCTGCCGGGGTTGGGACCAAGTATCCTGACGGTTCTGTGGGTACCTGTACAGTATGTCATACCAGGCACAGGTTTTCCATTGCCGAAGCCAGAAAACCGGAGGCATGTGCGAGCTGCCATCTTGGCCCTGACCATCCTGATATTGAGATATATATAGAAAGCAAACATGGCCAGATGTTTCAGACCCAGGGAGAGCACTGGGAATGGGATAGCGCACCAGGTACTTGGCAGCCCGGAGATTACACTGCGCCAACCTGCGCTGTCTGTCACATAAGTGGAATAGGTGAGCTTCAGACCACTCACAATGTGAATGATCGCCTGAAATGGGACCTGATGCATAAAAGGAGCGAAATCCGAAGCGGTGTTAGAGGCGATGGTGTAAAAGGTGATAAGTTGATGCGCAAGGTCTGTGTCAACTGCCATGGCCCAAGCCATACCGAATCCACGATGAAGACCCTTGATAATTCAGTTGCGCTGTACAACCAATACTGGGACGGTGCCGTCAAGATGAAGAAAGAGCTGAAGGCCAAGGGCCTGCTGAAAAAAGACCCATGGAGAGACGGCTATCAGGAGCTAATGTATTACCTGTGGCATCATACAGGCAGACGTGCCCGCCAGGGTTCGGCAATGAACGGACCGGATTATGCGCACTGGCACGGTTTCTTCCAGATGTTCCAGGTATATAAAGATATGCAGGACATCTATGAATGGCGGATAAAGAACAACAAGATCGAAGAGCTCAG
>CBETWD010000282.1:0-2444 GCA_965539945.1 uncultured bacterium | reverse complement strand
CCTGAACCCTTGAACCTTGAACCCGTGAACGGTTATGATATAATTCCCTTCACCACCATTTGTATCCTGCTCACCATTCCAATTGAGAGATGATTATCTAAGTCGGCTTGCCTAAGCTGTTCCTGCACCTCCTCTACTCTATAGGCAGCCAATAGCGAGCTAAAAAAATCTTTCTTCAGGATAGTCGATTCATTGCCCATATATTTTTCAACAATGGTACCTGCCTCCTCTTTGCTTCCAGGTCTAATAATATCCATTATCATAATCGGTGCGCCCCTCTTGCTATAGGTTTTGATGGTCTCCCATAATGCCATGGGTGAGGCAAAATGATGCAAGAGGTGGTTGGAGATAATGGCATCGTATTCGGCAAGAGGCATTTGCACATCAGGCAGACAGCCATGAATAAGGCGGATGCGGTTGGTCAGCCCGGCCTTTGTGACTGCAGCTTGCCCGTATTTCAACATACTTTCAGCGCCGTCCACACCATGTATATGACATTTGGGGAAAAGCCTTGCAAAACGCACGGTGATGTCGGCAGGACCACACCCCAAATCCAGGATTGTACCGATTATCTTCTTTTCAGAAAAACTGTTTTTAAAATGTTCAACAAACAACCAGCTCGGATTATTGAAGTTGGCCATTGCATAAGCCCTGGCCTGTCTTTCAGTGTTCATCAATTCAGGCTCAGGGGTCCGTTTCATCGTTCGGCCTTGCTTTGTTTCCTAATAAAATCCGCAAGAGTCCTGAGTGACTCTAAAACCCTGCGACCTGTTTCCTGGGCATCAATATGCACCCCATATTCCTTCTGAACCGCTACTACGATTTCTACAGCATCAAGAGAATCAAGGCCCATAGGAGAATCAGGGCCGATCAGCGGAGCGTCCGGGGGCAAAATATCGGGTATGGGCACGGAAACATTGCAGATTTTAACTATCAAATCACCGAGTTCTTTTTCCAGTCCTTCAGTTACCAACAATATTCTCCTTTAAAACTTCGTTTCTTATTCATACACCAGTTCGACCTTGGCGAAAGGAATAAGACCACGATATTAGCATAGTACCAACAAAGAATGAAAGCAGTAGAAGCATTTCAGGAAAAACGGTCTTGATGTCTCCTTGCCGCACAAATATATCCAGAAAGGCATCGAGTCCCCATGCCAGAGGGGAAAATGCGCTGATTTCCTGCATCACTTTCGGCATGGCATACACAGGGACCATAACACCGCCCAAAGCCGCTGCGATCACAACAGATATGGCGCCGAACATGGAGGCCTGCTCATAGGTTCTGGCAATTGTTCCAAGCATGATGCCATAACCCGTAGCGGCAAGAATTGAACTGAGAAGAATCATAATAACAGTTATTGGGGATGAGCCCATCTCCAGCATTGAGGTCCCCAGAAAAGGGAGGACCAGCTTTCCGATAATAAGAATAAACACAAACTGGATCAGGCAAACCAATATGTATGCGATTACCTTACCTGAAAGCAAGGTTAGATAAGAGACCGGCATTGTCAGCAGGCGCATTAGCGTCCCATCCTGTCTTTCCCTGATCAGGGAACCGGCCATTGGTACAACGATAAAAAATATGCCAAAGAGGGCCCAGGCCGGGACGTTTTGCTGTACCGAGGTGGGTATTTTTTCAAAATCCTTACGGAAAGCCAGTTTCTCTTTGATCCCCATCATACGTTGACTGCTCCAGTCAAGACGCATCTTTGGGATATCTTCAATGAATTCCTCGGATACATACGGCCCCATCGCCTCCTGGATGATCTTGTTCATTTGCTTTGGCAAGAGTTCAGAGAAAATCCGGGCCTTTTCTCTGATTTCCATGCTAAGAACCGCCATGTTCAGAGAGCTGACCACTGCTGATCGAAAGCCTCCCCGCACGGTGGGATCGAAATAAACAACCAGGTCCGGAACATCTATATCATTCTTAAGCGGGATGTCATCTGTCGAAAGCGACCTCGTCACCAACTGCCGTGCTCGTTCCCTGACAGCTTCTGTAATTCCATTTGGAATGATAACACAGAACTGGAAATCTCCATTAATAATTGCCTCCCTGGCCGATTTTTCATCAATTTTTTGCCCATCAAGCTCCTTAATGATTTCTAAGGAACCAGATTCACGTAACTGGTCTTCTATAGTCTGTCCCAGGGAGTTTTGGTCCTTATCTACGAACAGAATGCGGGTACTGGTTCCCCCTATTGTCTTGAGAACGTTTTCCTGAACTAGCGAGACAACAAGTACAAGCACAGCAGGCATAACAAAAAGCACAAGCAGGCCGGCCCTGTCTCGCCTGAGCAATAGAAGTTCCTTTAAAATGGTTGCATATAGTTTAAGCATAAACAGAGGTTCTGGGTTCAAAGGTTCAGGGGTTCATGTTAAAAGACGAACGTCGAACATCGAACATCGAACGTCCAACGTCGAATGAAAAACGAATATCCA
>CBETWD010000281.1:0-2461 GCA_965539945.1 uncultured bacterium | reverse complement strand
GCTGCGCATGGTTGCTTGAATCTACATGGTATAATTTCGGTGAAACTTCAGTAAATCTTTTCTCGCATCAAAATACCTCCTTTTTGTCGTAACCGTTTACGGGTTCCGGGTTCAGAGGTTCAGGGTTGCTTTTCTTTTGTTAACCTTCACTAACCTCGCGCCTTAAACTTTCAGCTTTGAGCTTTCAGCGCTGCCATGCCTTATTGGATTGTTGATTGTTGATTGATCATTGCTCTATTGTTCTATTCTAATGCCTTCTCCATTCCCGCCTGCCTCGCAAGCTTGGCGAGTGGGCAGGAAGAACTCACGAATCAACGGTTCAAATTTTTGGTAAACCCCGATCCTCTTAACCCATGAACCCTGAACCTTTGAACCTGTGAACGGTTACCTTTTGTCCAATGGACTGTCGCTTTTTGTTTAAAGCGGCCCGGAGTTCATTACCGTACTGAGATCTTCGATCTTGTTGTTCTTTATCCGCCATTCATAGATATCCTGCATATCTTTGTATACCTGGAACATCTGGAAGAAACCGTGCCAGTGCGCATAATCCGGTCCGTTCATTGCCGAACCCTGGCGGGCACGTCTGCCTGTATGATGCCACAGGTAATACATTAGCTCCTGATAGCCGTCTCTCCATGGGTCTTTTTTCAGCAGGCCCTTGGCCTTCAGCTCTTTCTTCATCTTGACGGCACCGTCCCAGTATTGGTTGTACAGCGCAACTGAATTATCAAGGGTCTTCATCGTGGATTCGGTATGGCTTGGGCCATGGCAGTTGACACAGACCTTGCGCATCAACTTATCACCTTTTACACCATCGCCTCTAACACCGCTTCGGATTTCGCTCCTTTTATGCATCAGGTCCCATTTCAGGCGATCATTCACATTGTGAGTGGTCTGAAGCTCACCTATTCCACTTATGTGACAGACAGCACAGGTGGGCGCAGTGTAATCGCCGGGTTGCCAGGTGCCTGGTGCGCTATCCCATTCCCAGTGCTCTCCCTGGGTCTGGAACATCTGGCCGTGTTTACTCTCTATATATATCTCGATATCAGGATGGTCCGGGCCAAGATGGCAGCTCGCACATGCCTCTGGTTTTCTGGCCTCGGCAATGGAAAACCTGTGCCTGGTATGACATACCGTACAGGTGCCCACAGAACCGTCAGGATACTTGGTCCCTACCCCGGCGGGCCATGAACTCTTTATGGGTTTATTGTCCGGGCCGACCTGCACTTCCGATCCATGGCACATCTGACAGCCGGATGTCTGTGGAGCGGTATTGCTTGGCGACCCTTTTTCATTGCCCATAAAGGCGGCGCCTTCGTTATACCACTGCAATTTTACCAAAACTCCGCCTGCCTTTTCCGTATCATATACTGCGTTTCTTGAAAGATCGGCATGACCACTCTTGAGGAATTGCTCAACTTCCATGGGATGACAGCGGGAACATGTCTTTGAGGAAACCATGGGAGAGATAAAGGTCCTGGTCCCTTTGATCCCTTTACACTGGCTGGCCATGGGCGATTTTTTCTCCACCACATGACAGTCATAACAGGACACCCCGGCATGACCCATCTTGCCTAGCTTCCAGGATTCAATGATGCCCGGGGTCTCCTTTGCATGACATTCGATACAGTTCGCTGCCTCTTCTGTGTAACCTCTCTTTATTACCAATTCCTTCTTGTCAGCAATATTAGGGTCTTTTGTCTCTGCAGCAGAGGTGCCTGCCAGCACTCCGCCAAACAGGACGGCAAGGCATATTATGCTGATCCTGCTAGAATAATGTCTCATTTGGCCCTCCTTTGTATGCTATAGATCTTGCCTGAAAAATTTATTTGCCACTTCAATCATGTCCTTGTGCCCTACGTGGGGATGACATTCTGCACACATCTTCTTTGTCTCTCCGCGCAGATAGGCCCGATGGGCAATAAACCCTCCGGGTTTCATGCCGGGCGGGGTCAGATTGTGGTGACAGTGACGACAGGCAGTATCAAAGGTGAATTTTAAACGGTTGTTTTCGGCATTTGCGCCCCAGTCAAAGTCACCCGGCTTAAATGTTAAGTTCCGCGCTACATCCCCTGTGCCGGTAATCGCCTTGGTCGTGAGATATTCGACAAAATCACCGTGGGGCAAATGACAATCCACACACTGGGCTGCAAAGCCCTGAGGGTTTTGGCCGCCATGAACCGATTCCTGCCAGGAAGTCCGAAATGGTACCATGGCGTGACAGGTGATGCAGAAAGTATCAGTATTGGTGGTCTCAACCATGAAACCTGATGCCAGTACTGTTACAATGGTCAACACCACACCCATGGAAAGCCCAATCAATAAGGCCTGCTTCTTACCGGACCGCTGCGGCCCTTGCTTTTTTATCATCTAATCACCTCCTTTCTTCAAGAAGTAATCAAAAGAGCCTCTCGCAAAACGCATAAATGCGGTTAAGAAATTATCCAAAATCAATCAC
>CBETWD010000280.1:0-2536 GCA_965539945.1 uncultured bacterium | reverse complement strand
ATGTTGGACGTTCATTTTTCAAAGCGCTTATGGGGATTAAAGAATTACAAGATTAAAGGATTAAAGGGGTATGGATACATTAAAAAAGGCCATTTCTGATGTTGTCAGCAGGAAAGATCTCAGCCAGGCTGAGATCTCGTCAGTTATGGAAATAATTATGGAGGGAGAGGCAACACCTGCCCAGATCGGCGCTCTCCTTACAGGCCTGAGGATGAAGGGCGAGACTGTAGATGAAATAGCCGGCGCGGCCGAGGTCATGAGGAAAAAGGCCCTCCGTATCCATGTAAACTTATCCCATGGAGAACCGCTTGTTGACACCTGCGGGACCGGAGGCGACGGGGCCCAAACCTTCAATGTGTCAACAACAGCCGCCTTTGTGGTTGCAGGGGCCGGCGTCAAGGTCGCAAAGCACGGCAACCGTTCCGTGTCCAGCAGGTCAGGGAGTGCGGATGTGCTTGAGGCCCTGGGTGTAAACCTGGCCCTGTCATCGGAGGATGTGGCAAGGGCAGTGGAGACCATAGGTATGGGTTTTATGTTCGCCCCTGCCCTTCATCCAGCCATGAAATACGCCATAGGACCGAGACGGGAGATAGGCATCCGCACTATATTCAATGTGCTGGGACCCCTTACAAACCCGGCATGGGCAAATGTGCAGCTACTTGGAGTCTATGACCCCATGCTTACAAGGCCCCTTGCAGAGGTCCTTGGGCGCCTCGGCAGTAAAAGGGCCTGGGTAGTACACGGAGAAGGAGGGCTGGACGAACTCAGCCTTCTGGGTAAGAGTGTTGTGGCCCAGTGGGAAACAAATGAAGTAAAGGAATTCGTGATCAGACCGGAAGATGCAGGGCTTAAGCCATGCAAGGTCGAGGACCTGAAAGGCGGAGACGCAGAAGAAAACGCCGAAATACTAAAAGGAATTCTCTCAGGGAAAACAGGGCCAAAAAGGGACATGGTACTCCTTAACGCCGGGGCAGCCATATTTCTTGCAGACAGGGCGAAATCCCTGAAGGAAGGAGTACTCCAGGCTGCCGAGAGCATAGATTCAATGGAAGCCATGAAAAAACTTGAGGCCCTGAAAGCCTTCAGTATGAGATGACACAATGAGCATCCTGGATACAATAATCGCCCACAAGAGGGCGGAATTAAAAGAGAAGCATCGCAAAGGGCTTATCCCTCCAGAACATGAAGTTTCTTCTCCGAGGGGATTTCGAGAGGCCCTGGTTTCCGATCCGGGGGTCTCGATAATCGCAGAGGTCAAAAAGGCATCTCCTTCAAAAGGGCTCCTGTGTCCAAATTTTGACCCTGTAAGCATTGCGGAAGATTACCAGGCAGGAGGGGCAAGGGCCGTATCAGTCCTGACCGACGAAAAGTTCTTTCAGGGAAAGCTGGAGTTTCTTCCACAAATACGAAAGGAGATTGACCTTCCACTCCTCAGAAAAGATTTTATCATTGACCATTTTCAGGTTGAAGAGGCCAGGCTCTGGGGGGCGGATGCAATACTCCTTATTGTAGCCGTCCTTGATGACAGCATGCTTTCAGAGCTCATGGCCCACACAAGAGAAAATGGAATTGATACTCTGGTGGAAGTCCATAACGAAAACGAGATGGAAAGGGCACTTGCTGCAAACGCTGATCTTATCGGGGTGAATAATCGTAACCTTGAGGACTTTAGTGTGTCTATTGAAACCACTTTCCGGATAAGAAAAGCCCTGCCCTCGGGAATACCACTGGTAAGCGAAAGCGGGATATCAACCCCTGATGATATAAAGAGGCTCCTTGATGCAGGGATTACTGCGGCACTCATAGGAGAGGCCCTGGTAAAGGCCGAAAAGCGCATCAAACCTCTTGCCGCCCTCGTTGAAGCAGGGAGGGCGTAAGAATTGGGTGATTTGGTGATTTAGTGATTTGGTGATTTATGGTAAAAATAAAGGTTTGCGGGCTTACTGATGCATCAGAGGCAAAGGCAGTGGCAGAGGCCGGAGCCAATGCCATAGGACTGGTCTTTGCCAAGAGTCCCAGGAAGATAGATCCGGACAGGGCCAGAGAGATTGTTCAAAATCTGCCGCCAATGGTCCAGACAGTCGGGGTCTTTGTCAATGAGTCTTCTGAAAAAATAAGGCAGATAACAAACTATTGCGGCCTGGACCTGGTTCAATTGCACGGTGAGGAAACCCCTGAGGCCTGCAAGGACCTTGCTCCCAGGGTCATAAAGGCATGGCGAATAAGGACAAAGGCTGATATCCAGGATCTTTTGCCATATCAGGAAGTTGTGAAAGCCTTCCTGCTTGACGCCTGGTCCCCGAGCGCCCACGGCGGAACAGGCGAGACCTTTGACTGGTCCATAGCGATTGAGGCAAAAAAAGTCCTCTCAAGGCCTATCATTCTTGCAGGTGGCCTGAAACCGGAAAACGTTGCCCAGGCAGTAAAACAGGTCCGGCCCTGGGGAGTGGATGTAAGCTCGGGTGTAGAGAATGCCCCTGGGAAAAAAAATATAGACCTGGTAGCTGATTTCATACGCAGGGCCATGGTGGATTAG
>CBETWD010000279.1:0-2538 GCA_965539945.1 uncultured bacterium | reverse complement strand
TCGGGCTTCGAGGTATCCCAGACGATCTCTCCCTCAAATCCGACAACCTTGGCCACAAGCTGTGATAACTCACGGATTGTAATGTCCTCACCACATCCGATGTTGATGAGGGGATACCGGAGTGTGCCTACCAGGCTGTCGACTGGGCGTTTGGTTGCGTAATGGGCTGGCTGTTCAGTCTGAAAACGGCTGAGTAGCCCATCAAACCCATCATCCGGCAAGTTCATCAGAAAAACACAGGCATCCGCCATGTCATCCACGTGGAGAAACTCCCGGCGAGGAGATCCAGTGCCCCAAAGGCTTACCTTTGATTCGCCAGGCCCAAGTGATGATGACCTGAGCTTTGCCTCGTGGAATTTCCGAATGAGGGCTGGCAGGACATGGCTTGTCTCCAGATCGAAATTGTCCTTTGGACCATACAGATTTGTGGGCATAACCGCCAAAAAGCGGGTTCCATACTGCCGGTTGTACGATTCGCACATTTCGATGCCCGCGATCTTGGCAACTGCATAAGGCTCGTTGGTTGGCTCAAGCAGGCCAGTAAGGAGATACTCTTCCCTTAGGGGTTGAGGAGCCATTTTAGGGAAAATACACGAACTCCCTAGGAAGAGCAGCCTCTTGACACCGGCCCCATATGCCGCCTGGATGACATTGGCCTCGATCATCAGATTTTTATAAATAAAGTCTGCCGGATAGTTGTTGTTGGCCAGTATGCCCCCAACTTTTGCCGCTGCCAAAAAGACGTATTCCGGCCTCTCAGTCTGGAAGAAGTGCTCCACTGCCTCCTGGCGAGTGAGATCCAGCTCCGCGTGAGTACGTGTAAGCTGATTTGTATAACCTTGCTGCTTGAGTGCACGCAGAAGAGCAGATCCTACCAGTCCACGGTGACCGGCTATATAGATTTTATCGGATTGTTCCATGGATTGTCTTCCCTTTTATCCGTTTATCGACTTATCCACACCTTCCCGCACACTAACTAAAGATACCCTATGTGCGACATTGATTCAATTTCCCAGTCATAACAACATACGTCTAAGCGTGACCAGCACCTTCCGGTGAAATCAGGAACAATTTTGAAAAATATGTCCTGTAACGGGAACTATCTCGTGTCATTAAGGACATACCTGTTATCAAGGCATGAGCACCGATGTAGAAATCAGGAAGAGGTGAACGCCTTTTCCCTCCTTTTCGGCGATATTTCAAAAAACATTTGCCGGCAAGAAAGGCTGCTTCCCACGGTAGCTGGGCACGACGAAAAAAGGCCGGTGGCATTATTTCTTCAATCTCTTCAATTCTTGTAAAACCAATTGAAACTTCAGCATAAATAATAGGGTTTATTGTCAAAACATGGTTATCCCCATAATATGCCAGTGTTTCAGAAGACCACTGAAACCACTCACGATCCTCCGTGGCAATGTCAATTATGACATTGCTGTCCACAAGTATGTCCATTACTCACCCCGAGTTAAATCCATAATTTCTTCTGTACTCATTCCCGCAGTGGCCTTTCCACGCATATTTGCAATAAGCGCCTTTCCGCGGCGATGACCGCTATCAATTTTCTTGAGGCGCAGTGTTTCTCCTTCAACCTCGAACTCTACTTCAGTGTAAGGCAAAAATCCCAGATTTTCCCTGATTGCAATTGGAATTGTAATCTGACCCTTTGATGTAATACGCAATAATCTATCCTCCTTTCCTGTTCTTACTTTTCTTATTCTTACTAGTATGAGAAAAATTTTTTTAATTGGCCGCCTTCGGCGGGACTTCTCTGACAGGATGAACAAGATTTACATGATTTTCATTTATCCTGATTATCCTGTTGATCCTGTCAAAAAAATGGAAATTCCTATACTATCAAGGTACTAATTCATTTGGGTACCTTGAAATACGCAAAAATGATTCTCCATAGAGACACAATATTAAACGGATCTATCCAAACAATTCTGAATGAGTTCCAAGTCGGGTTGGCCGCAGTTCAAAATCTGTTATTGTATAGATTAGCAACCAATCTGGTTCAATATGACACTCACGGAAATCCCGCCACTCTCCTTTGAGTTTATGGTCTCTGAATACATGTGGCAAGGGTTCTGGAACAGCTAATTTCTGGATGATTTTCTTGACTTTGTCTAAATCTCGATCTTGCTTTGCAGCTCTTTTAAGGTCTTTTCGGAATTGGGATGTAGGGCGAACAGGCAGCATCAAAGTCCCAAATCTTCAAACATGGTGCTTACGCTGTCGTATTTCTTTCCTTTGCCTTCTCTTGCATTTTTCATGGCCTGCAACGTCTTTTCGTTTGGCAGGCGCAACTCAAACGGGAGGCCCCGGTGGGCTATAATCTGACGATAAAACATTTCATACGCAGCAGAAATCGAAATCCCCAACTCCTTGAGGATACTTTCGGCCTTTTCTTTTACTTCCGGTGTGAGTCTCGCGTGGGTCATTGCTGTTTTGGCCACAATGTAACCTCCTCTGCAAATGTATACCTAAACGATACATTTCTGAAATTGGTTTGTCAATAGGAAACAAGATCAGGGTCAT
>CBETWD010000278.1:0-2545 GCA_965539945.1 uncultured bacterium | reverse complement strand
ATGGATGCCTGCTAACCCGGAAAGACTTCGCCATTAGGTTGCGGCACGAGAGGCTGAAATCAGAGCGTTCCGGTTCGCCTCTTGCCCTGGTCATTATCGATTTCGGGGGCTTGCTTGACTTCATGCTGGAGAGAATCTCCATGCCTCTTCGGGTCTTTGCGCGACAGATTGCGGATATCATAAGGACATGCACAAGAGAAACAGATCTCAAAGGATGGTATCTGGAAGGCAAAATCGCTCTTATTGCTGCTGATACCAATAGGCCGAACGCTCAAATCCTTGCAAGAAAACTTGGGAAACTTATAGGAAAAGAGGCCGGTTCAAAAGACATCTTAAGCGGAGATGACCTGACACGCTTCATCAGCATTTCTTCTGTGGAAAGCGGCCGCAGTTACCTCACCGGCCACGGTGACGACAAAGAAAGTACAGCAAGTGTGCGAAGTTGCGCACAATGTTACCGCCTCGATTTTTCAGGTCTTGCGGCTGACGGGCCTTATAGGCAGGAAGGCGATCAGGCGATATGTGTGGCGGTTGAGCAATGGCCATTTTCTTTTGAAATTCTGAACAAAATTCGTGGCAGAGAGTTTCAGCTCAAAGTAAAGCGCGCTATGGATATCGTCGGCTCTCTTACCGGTATCTTGTTGTTTGGACCTCTGATGTTGATCATAGGGGCCATGGTTAAGCTCACTTCTCCAGGGGCTGTTCTCTTTTGCCAGGAAAGAATCGGGCTTTTGGGAAAGCCGTTTACCTTCCTGAAATTCCGATCAATGAAGACCGCTTGTCCCTCGTCCGTTCATCAGACCTATGTTACCAAATTGATAAAAGGCGAAAACAGCGAAATAAACAATGGCGGGGCCGATCAGGCAGTGTACAAGATCACGGATGATCCTCGAGTCACGCCGATAGGAAAGATCTTGAGGAAGAGCAGTCTCGACGAACTGCCCCAATTTTTCAATGTCCTCAAGGGAGATATGAGCCTGGTGGGGCCACGACCACCGATTCCATATGAGTGCGATCAATATAAACGGTGGCACTGTGGACGTGTGTTGGAGGTAAAACCGGGAATCACCGGTCTGTGGCAGGTAAGCGGCAGGAGTAGCACGACCTTTGACGAAATGGTTAGGCTGGACCTCAAATATGTGCACACATGGAGCCTGTGCATGGACACTAAAATCCTTTTCAAGACCTTCTGGGCAGTGATTTCAGGCAAAGGAGGCTATTAGAAAACTAAGGAGGACAACTATGGTTAATCTTGGTATTATTGGATGCGGATACTGGGGACCTAATCTGATTCGGAATTTTAACTCGCTGGCTGATTCCAACATGCTGATATGTTGTGATAAAGATGTCAATCAGCTCAAACGCATTAAAGGACTCTATCCTGACATCGAAACGACCACGGAGCCCGCAACGCTTTTTGAGGATCCGCGTCTGGACGCTATCGGCATTGTCACACCTGTATTCACTCACTATGAACTGGCCAGAGCAGCGCTTCTTAACGGCAAACATGTATTTGTGGAGAAGCCCATCACCCATTCGTTTGAGACGTGCCTGTCGCTCATTGAAATTGCCGAGAATATGGATCGGGTCCTCATGGTCGGACACACGTTCGAATACACGGCAGCCGTGAGCAAAATAAAGGAAATCATTAACTCCGGAGGGATAGGTGTTCCCCTTTACATCAGCAGCATTCGCCTTAATCTGGGATTGTTCCAGCCGGATATTAATGTATGTTGGGATCTGGCGCCGCACGATATTTCCATCATTACTTATCTGTTGGACCAGGTTCCCGAGAGCGTTAACTGTCAGGGGAAAAGCCATTACAAAAAGGGGATTGAAGATGTCGCCACCATGACTCTCAATTATAAAAACGGCGTCATCGCATTCATTCACACCAGTTGGCTTGACCCAAACAAGAACCGAAAGACGACCGTTGTCGGCAGTAAGAAGATGCTGGTCTACGATGACGTGGAGCAACAGGAGAAAATCAAGGTCTTTGACAAAGGGGTTGATGCTCCGCCGTACTATGACACATACGCTGACTTTCAATTTTCCTATCGCTACGGCGACATCTACAGCCCGCGCCTGGAAGATTACGAACCATTAGGAAAACAGTGTGAACATTTTATTGATTGCATCAAGCAAGGATTGCAACCCTTGACTGACGGATACAATGGGCTTAGAGTGGTATCCGTCCTCGAAGCCGCCTCCAAATCGCTTCGGAGCGGGGGAGAGTCAGTCCCGGTTTATTATCCATATGATCACAAGAAGGTTCTTCAGCCTCACGCGTTTCAAAACACAGGAACATATGGATAATCCCTGATTCTATGACTAATAAGCGCCTATGTTCTATTGGAAAGAATGCCCTGGTGGACAAGCAGGTGTTCCTTGCGTATCCCACGGGCAGGAAAATCGGTGAACGCCGACTTGTAATTGGTGACAACGCGCAGATCCGCTGTGGCACAGTCATCTATGAAGGCACAACCATTGGATCTCATCTGACAACGGGCCATAATGTGGTGATCCGCGAGGAAAACCTCATCGG
>CBETWD010000277.1:0-2560 GCA_965539945.1 uncultured bacterium | reverse complement strand
ATGCTGAAAGGTGTACCGTGGGTTCGAATCCCACCCTCTCCGCCAAAGAATTAATGTAACCGTTCATGGGTTCAGGGTTCAAGGGTTCAAAGGTTAATGAGAATAAAACGAGGGGAGCACATGACATACCCCCCCTAAATTTGAGGATATCGACGCATTGCAGTTGGCCCGCGAAGTAGCTCGCAAGAGCAATCATCAATCATCAATCAACAATTCATTTTAGGAGGTGTATCTAGTCATGATGCGGAATTTTCTTTTCACGTCGGAGTCGGTAACTGAAGGTCATCCCGACAAGGTGGCGGATCAGATCTCAGATGCTATTTTGGATGCCATCTTAGACAAAGACCCTTATGCCCGGGTTGCCTGTGAAACTCTGGTAACCACAGGGCTGGCCTTGATCGCGGGCGAGATAACCACAGATTGCTATGTAGATATGCCCCAGGTAGTCCGTGGTACTATAAAGGAGATCGGGTATTCCAATTCTTCCATGGGTTTTGACTGGCAGACCTGTGCGGTTATTTCCAGCGTTGACAAACAGTCGCCGGATATAGCCATGGGTGTGGATCGTGAAGGCGACATCGGGGCTGGAGATCAGGGTCTGATGTTTGGTTATGCCTGCGATGAGACTCCTGACTATATGCCCATGCCCATATGGTATGCCCATCGACTGGCATTTCGTCTGGCGGAAGTAAGGAAAAAAGGGGTTTTGCCCTTTCTGAGACCTGACGGCAAGTCACAGGTTACGATTCAGTATGAGGACAGAAGACCTGTCTCGGCCCATTCCATCGTAGTAGCTGCCCAGCATGACCCTGGAGTCAGCAATAAGGAAGTGAAAGAGGCAGTGATTGAGGAGGTTGTTAAAAAAGTCGTTGTACCAGAGCACTTAACCGGCAAGACAGAATTTTTTATAAACAGTACGGGGCGTTTTGTGGTAGGCGGTCCTTTGGCAGACTGTGGAATTACAGGGAGAAAGATTATTGTTGATACTTACGGAGGCCGAGGTCATCACGGTGGCGGGGCCTTTTCCGGAAAAGATCCGACAAAGGTTGACCGTTCCCCCTCATATATGGCCCGTTACGTAGCCAAGAATCTGGTGGCCGCCGGGATTGCAAGAGAATGCGAGGTCCAGGTGTCTTACGCCATTGGTGTTACCCGGCCCTTGGCCATAAATGTCCGCACTTTCGGTACTGAGGCCATTCCCCGGAAGCGAATCGTAGAACTCATAGAACAGAATTTCAGTTTTAAACCAAAGGACATCATTGATTACCTGGACATGAGACGGCCGATCTTTAAGAAGACGGCTGCATATGGTCATTTCGGCAGACCTGAGCCGGAGTTTACATGGGAGCGCCTTGACATGGTGGAAACTCTTAAGGAACAGGCAGGACTGTAGGGAGGATAAAGGTATGAATTATCACATTAAGGATGAAAGCTTGGCGGATGCCGGACTTCTGCGCATTGAGTGGGCGGCCAAGAGCATGCCTGTATTGAACATGATAAGGGAGCGTTTTCTGAAGGATAGACCCCTTGAAGGGATCCGTATCGGGGCATGCCTGCATGTCACAACTGAGACCGCCTCCCTTGTCCAGACCCTGAAGGCAGGGGGAGCTGAAGTGTATTTATGCGCATCAAATCCTCTCAGCACACAGGACGACGTGACCGCCTCCCTTGTTAAAAATGATGGTATCCCGGTATTTGCCATTAAAGGCGAAGACAATGATACCTACTATAACCACTTGAGGGCTGTTCTTGATGCAAAACCGCAGATTACCATGGATGATGGGGCGGATCTGGTCTCCACCCTCCATACCGAGCGAAAGGAACTCCTGGGTAATGTGATTGGCGGAACAGAAGAGACCACTACCGGGGTAATCAGGCTTCGGGCAATGGCCTCGGATGGAGTGCTCAACTACCCGATTGTGGCGGTCAATGACGCAAATACCAAACATCTGTTTGATAACCGTTACGGAACAGGACAGTCCACCCTGGATGGCTTTCTCAGGGCCACTAATAGGCTTGTGGCAGGCAGTGTTTTCGTGGTGGCTGGTTATGGCTGGTGTGGCAAAGGCCTGGCCATGAGGGCCAAAGGCATGGGTGCCAGGGTGATTGTTACGGAAATAGAGCCACTGGAGGCCCTTGAGGCCGTCATGGATGGATTTGAAATCATGCCTATGGTGGAGGCAGCTCCCCAGGGTGATTTTTTCTGCACTGTCACCGGCAATATTAACGTCATCCGCGTAGAGCATTTCCTCAAGATGAAAGACGGCGCCATTGTAGCTAACTCTGGTCACTTTAATGTGGAAATTGATCTTGAGTCCCTGGAGAAGATAACCAAAGAAAAGCGTACAATTCGCGATTATGTAGAAGAACATGCCTTGGTAAATGAAAGATGCATATATGTCCTGGGAGAGGGCAGGCTTATTAACCTGGCTGCCGCTGAGGGGCATCCTTCAAGCGTTATGGATATGAGCTTTGCCAACCAGGCCCTATGCTCGGAATATATGTTGAAAAAGGATATCGGGCTGGAGAAAAAGGTCTATGGTGTACCGGAAGAAATAGA
>CBETWD010000276.1:0-2605 GCA_965539945.1 uncultured bacterium | reverse complement strand
ATAAACCAGACTAGCCAATAAATAGAAGTGTGGCAATCATCCGGAACGGAAACCCAAAATTTTGTTTTCTCAATTTACCGTGAAAATACTTTTTGAATTAGCCACAGACCCACACGGACACACACAGACAATTTATCCGCTGGTATGTTCACCAGTGGATAAGGTCTTTTGTCTGTGTTCGTCTGTGTGTCGAGCGAGCATAGCGAGCGGGTGGCAAATTTTCATGCTCTGTGCACAGCAAAAACAACTCCACACTCTCCGGCCTGGAACTCTTTGGCTTAAACACACGAACCGACCTGAAACTCTCTCTGCATTTGTCCCTAAAGGAAGGGAGATCCTCCCCCTGGAAGACCTTGCAAAAAAACGTGCCCCCTGGTTTCAGTAACTCTTTGGCCAAAACTAAAGCTCGCTCTGCAAGAGCTACAGACCTGAAGTGATCAACATCCTTGCGACCAGTTGTTTTAGGGGCCATATCGCTGAGCACAACGTCGAAATAAGGGGAAATCTCTCTAAGCTTTGAGGCCTCAAGATCATAGACATCTCCCTGCAATAGGCAGACATTATCTGCCATTACACCAGGCTTTTGGATATCAACTGCCACAACCAGGCCCTTTGGCCCTGCCACTCCGGCTGCATACTTTGACCAGGAACCTGGATATGCTCCAAGGTCCAGGACAGTCTGACCTGGCTTCAGGAACCCGTATTTCTTCTGGGCCTCTTCCAGCTTATAGACCGAACGGGCCGGAAAACCCTGCTTCTTGGCCTTTTTAAAATAATAATCCTGGACCTTTTTCACCTATGAGCCATCACCTATGAGCTATTTTCACGGTAATCATGGGTGCATTCACATGTTGGGAGACCTTAATTTAGTAATGAACATCGAACATCGAACGTCCAACATCGAACGTCCAACATCGAACGTTGAATGGGAAAACATGAAGAAACAGAAATAGCTGTTGAATGTTTGGTATTGGGTATTTGTTTTTTCATTCGATGTTGGACGTTCGATGTTCGATGTTCGACGTTCATCTTTTAAAACAACCACGTATGGTATAAATGCAATCTGTGAACGCCTACAAAATAATTTAGCGCTTATGGATCCCTCCCCCAACGTGTGAATGCGCCCGGTAATCATCAATAAGTTCCGCCAGGTGTAATACCCTGGGACCCCCGGTTTGACAAGCAGTCCCTGCCCTCCACTGCAGCAGACATCCTGAGCATGTGGTAACCACAGTGGATGCACCTGTCCTTTCCAATGCAGAAAGCCTCTTCTCGAAAATTTTCCAGGCAAGCTCAGGATTTCCAATACTAAAAAGACCCCCCTGTCCACAGCATTCATAAGACATCGGCCTGAAGGCATCTGAGAACATCCTGTCCAGCAGCCCTTCGCTTTCCCCCACACCGCCCAGATCGAATCGTTGGTGACATGGAGCATGATACGTCACCGTGACTGACCTGTCCCTTGACTCTCTGAGAGGTAATACCTTTAGCTCAACTACAAGTCGGCTGAACTCCCTGACCTTATTTGCCAAATTACCGGCAACTTCTTTTTTTGGATCTTTTTCACTGAACAATTTTGGCCATTCTTTAATCATGGAGGCACAGGCAGCGCATCCGGTAACAATGAAATCCGCCCTCGCCTCTTCAAAGGCCTTAAGATTTTGAATAACGAGTTCTTTCGCGGTTTCCTGCGCACCTGCTGACCATGCAGGCATACCGCAACACCCCTGTCCCAAAGGTACCAGCACCTTGCCCCCTAAACACCGGATCATGGCCTCAGCCACCTCCGGATAGAGGTAGTTCTGAACGCATCCCAGAAAAAGGGCTATTCTTGGTCCAGGCCCGGAATCAACCCCACGACTCGGATCAAGCAACCTGAAATGCCTTCTGGAAAGGGCCGGCATTTGCGCAAGAGAGGGCATTTCAAAATGTGAGAGGTTTTCATCTCGTGAAGTCCGGCCTGTAAGGCCAAGCAGGCGCCAGATAAGGCCGCTTGTGCCGGGGATACCGGCAAGGAGTTTTGCCAGCAAGGGAGTCAGTCTGCGACTCTTGAGGATATCCCATAGCCACCAGGGAGTAGAAAGCCCTTTGGCGTAACTTGCTCCCCTAGCACTTCTGACCAGGGCATTTAACTCCACCCCGGCAGGACATATGTAACCACAGGCTCCGCACTGAAGACAATCCTTTAAGGTCTCAAGCACCTTGAACGGAAGCACATTCTTTCCAGAACCCTGGCCTTCCGGAGCGGAACTTGGCCCTTTGCCGACAATTTCCGCAATAAGTCTGTATTTTCCCCTGGGGGAAAAGCGCTCATGTCTTGTTACGTCATAGACCGGGCACACAGAGAGGCATGCACCGCACCTGACGCATCTGGCTCCGGCATCACTTCCGTCATCAGATAACCGGCCTTCAGTTTTCCGGAGATCATTCAGGCTCTCTCACCTCTGAAACAGGGTAAGCGTTCACAGGGCACCGCATCTGCTTTGTTGTCGGGCACTTGAAGTACAGGGAGTACGTCTGCGTACCCGTACGCCTCGCATCTGCAGCACGCTTACAGTGCGATGGATTGCGGTAAAAACGGGCGTTGTAATCCCGTAAACGATTA
>CBETWD010000275.1:0-2610 GCA_965539945.1 uncultured bacterium | reverse complement strand
TTTTTGGAACTCCTTCCTTCCATTTCATAATACCTGGTTTTCCAAGGTCGCTTGGCAAACACAAAGGCGGCAATTACTGTCAGCAATATCCAGTTCCATCCGATCAGGATAAGTGAAGTCCAGGAATAGCCTCCGTAGGGTTGTTTGATTTCAGCGTAAAGCTCTCCAATGAGGATGACTCCCAGTACACAGGGAACAAAGTATTTAATTGTGATATCCCACCAATATCCCAATCTTATCGAAGAAATAGAGTTGACATGTTTTCTGAGGACCTTGATATTGAAGAGCCAGCCGACAAGAAGACATTCAGCAATACCTACGACTATAAGTCCATAATGAGTAATAAAGTGATCTGCAATATCTAACCAGAGCAGGCCGGCCTGGGTAGTAAAGATTATCGAGCCAAAAAATCCAACGATTGTGACCAGGGTTATGAGAGGTTTTCTTCTGAAGCCAAACTTGTCAACCGTTGCGGAAATAAAGGCCTCTATTATTGATATTGATGAGGAAAGCCCTGCTACAACAAGGCAGAGAAAAAAAATTGCACCGAAGAAGTTCCCTCCGGGAATAAGGCTTACGGCCTTTGGATATGCAACAAAGGCAAGGCCTATGCTTTGAGAAACAACTTCTGATATGGGTTTTCCCTGCGATGTGGCCATAAAACCCAGGACAGAAAAAACGGCAATGCCTGCAAAAAGGGAGTAACCGCTGTTTATGAATACAATTAATATTGCGTTTTTTGTTATGTTGGCCTTTCCGGGCAGATAACTTGCGTAAGCTATCATAATGCCGAAACCAAGACTCAGAGTAAAAAAGATCTGGCTGTATGCGTCTATCCAGACAGTTGGATCGGATAATTTTGAAAAATCAGGCTCAAGATATGCTTTTAGGCCGTTCATGGAACCGTCGAGCGAAATCGACCATAAGACAAGGACCGCAGTTAAAAAAAAGAGCAGGGGCATGAATATTTTATTTATGTATTCTATCCCGCGCCGGACACCCCTGAAAACAATGCCCCAGTTTATTAACCAGACGACAGAGAGTGCCAGAAGGATAGGAGTCCTGATGTGACCTATCTCAGAGGGAGATTTGCTTATCGCGAGGAATTCATTGAAGAAAAAGGCATTGGGGTCATCGCCCCAGCCAAGATAGAAAGAGAGAAAAAAGAAGTTCAGGCACCATGCAATAATAACTGAATAGTATAGAACAATACCGAACATTACAAAAATGACCGCCCACCAGCCAACCCACTCCCATTTTTTGTTTATTTTTGCAAAGGCAAGGGGTGCCGAACCCATACGTTCATGTCCAAGGGCAAATTCCAGTATCAATAAAGGTATCCCTGCTGACAAAAGGGCAATGATGTATGGAATGAGGAATGCGCCTCCTCCGTGACTGTAGGCCATATAACTGAATCTCCATATATTCCCGAGACCCACTGCAGAGCCCACAGCGGCAAATACAAAACCGAGCTGGCTTTTCCATTGCTCCCTTTGCAATTCCATCAATACTCCCCTATTCTATGAATAAACTCTAATATGACTTAACTACCATTTTCATTTAAGTCCATCTTTGTAATAAGAGGCTCATGGTAATAAGAGACTCACGCAAAGGCGCAAAGGCGCAAATTTTTCTTGTTTTTCTGTGCGCCTTTGCGCCTTTGCGCGAAACATGTCTTTTTTAAAAAAGTGTGAATGGTTATCTTACATGTAACTTGCTAAATCAACACTTAAATGGTAAACAAAGTCGATTTTACTGTTGATAACGCACGTTCAGTGAGACCCGGTGGTGCTGTCTGTGTTTCCAGATGGTGGAAGGGTGTTCTTGTGGCTGGACGGAGGAAAAACCACATTTATTTCAAGGAGAAACTATGGCTTACGTTACAATGAAACAGTTGCTTGAAGCAGGTGTCCACTTCGGGCATCAGACCAGACGATGGAATCCCAAGATGAAGCCTTACATTTTCGGCGCCAGAAACGGAATCTATATTATAGATCTCCAGAAGACCGTAAAGCTTTTCAGGGTTGCCTATGAGTTTGTGATAGAGACGGTTGCCCAGGGAGGGAAGTTACTTTTCGTAGGTACGAAGAAACAGGCCCAGGATTCCATAGTTGAGGAAGCCAATCGATGCGAAATGCCCTTTGTAAACAGCCGCTGGTTGGGTGGGATGCTCACAAATTTCCAGACCATCCAGAAGGGTATTGATCGTCTGAAACGTTTTGAAGCCATGTTTGAAGACGGCACTATCGAGCGTTTTCCCAAGAAAGAGATCCTTCGTATGGACAGATTGCGCCAGAAGCTGGATCGCAACCTTGGTGGAATAAAGGATATGGGTTCGCTGCCCTCTGCTATTTTTGTTGTGGATTCAAGGATGGAGCAGATCGCAGTAAAGGAAGCCAACAAGCTCGGGATTCCGGTGGTTGCAATAGTTGATACTAACTGTGATCCTGACGGTATAGATTACATTATTCCGGGAAACGATGATGCCATTCGGGCCATACGCCTTATTTCATCTTTAATGGCAAAAGCATCCCTGGAAGGCAGGGAAAGGTTTGCCGAGGCCCAGCAGGCAGCTACCGACAAAGAAGTTGAAGAGGAAATGGCGGGCGA
>CBETWD010000274.1:0-2630 GCA_965539945.1 uncultured bacterium | reverse complement strand
AAAGGACGAGCAAGATGCGTCAGTTGTTGCTTGACAGGACACCAGGTCTATCTGCATAAGATTTTCTCTAATGGGGATCAAGTCCTGCGCGTCTGACCGCCTTGTTGAGAAAGGGCACGAATCTTTCTGCAGCGATAGAATTACCCTCACTGCTTGGGTGGCTATCTGTGCCATTTTTTGTTGGGTATCCGGCCCAATTTGATTGGCCGTCTTTAGTCAGAATGTCGTAGAGATCGAAGACGACTACGTTATTAAGATCGTATTTGCTGAGCCATCCTGATTCAGAATCCTTGAGCCGGTTATTGAACCTTCTGGCGCAAATGCCGGTAGTCTGGACATCTTTATACCTACCAAGTAATTTTTTTATAGAGGCCTTTAAGGAATTAGCAGTCTCGTAAGGTTGTACAAGCGGAGGAGCAGTGATGACGACAAAGAGGGTCTCAGGGTGTTCACGAAAATATGGGAGGAGACTGTTGTAGGCCTCCGTAGCACTCTGAACTGTTCTGCCTTTTTTTGACCCGTCAGGTTCAAAATTATTGTTTGGATAACATGATTTAAACATCACGATATTATTTACAGAACCATTGGTGTACATTTGATCCTGCATATCGGTTTTCAGAATACGGTCCATTTGATCACGAAATTTGGCAGGCCAGTCTTCAATATCCGTTTTATCTCCGACAATTGAACCATAAGAGGCCTCATGAACTGCATAGCCATTCTGCTCCAATAGCGAACGGAGACCGCCACCATTGGGATGAGCTTCATAAATGCAATTCTCTCCCTTGGCAGTACCTCTGTCAGCCAACCAATGACCGCCACACGAATGATGTAAAAACAGTATATTCAACTCTTTGTCAGGCCGTGCATCCGAATAGGATGATAAATCCATAATCTTCACAGGCTTCACCTCTGTGGAAACAGTATTGGTAGATTGATTTTCACATCCATAAAAAATAAAGATTAGAGGTAGAATCAACAAATAAACATTCTTCATAAACGCCTCCGCACAACCACAGACCCATACAGACATTAAAATTTTAGCTTTCTCCGTGAACTCTGTGAGCTCTGTGAGAGAAATTTTTTCTCGCCCGCTCCTTTCAGTCGCTAGAGAACGCAGAGAACGCAGAGAAAACAATTCTTATGCTTTGGGCCTAACTCTGTGTGCTCTGTGTACTCTATGAGAGATATTCTTTTTCTCTCGCCCGCTTCAGACTTTCCCCACATACCCCTTACTCTTGAGACAAAACAGTACTTCCTGAGCTACCTCCTCTGGTCCAACGTCTGTGGTGTCAATTGTGATATCAGCATTAATCGGCTCTTCATAGGGATCATCAACTCCTGTGACCCCCTTTATTTTTCCGGCAACTGCCTTGGCATACAGCCCCTTGCGGTCCCGTTTCATACAGACTTCCAAAGAAGTTGAGAGATAGACTTCGATGTAACCACCATACCGGGAAATCAGCTCCCTGTTCTGTCGCCTTGATCGCTCATAGGGAGCAATCGGAGCACATAAGGCAATGCCACGATTTTTTGTTATCTCACTTGCCACAAAACCAATTCGAACAACGTTTATGTGACGGTCTTTCGCCGAAAACCCCAACTCGCTTGAAAGATGCTTGCGTACAATATCTCCATCAAGGAGTGTCACAGGTCTGTCACCCATTTCCAGAAATCTGGTCAGCAGGATCTTGGCAATGGTCGACTTTCCTGAACCTGAAAGACCTGTAAAAAAGACCGTAAAACCTTGACTGCTGCGGGCGGGATAAGCCCGCCTTAGCTCAGACACCACCTCCGGAGGGGAAAACCAACTCGGGATCTCAAGACCGTACTCCAAGCGACGACGCAATTCCGAAGCTGTCAGGTGCTTTGGCGCAACTTCAGGAGGACACTCATCTTCCAACAGAAATTGGGCCTTTTCCTCTACATAGACCATCCGGCTGAATGAAATAGTGGTTATCCCACACTCCTTCTCGAATTGTTCTAATAGCTCCAATGCTCCAAAGCGGGGATAGTAAGCCGGTCGTTCAGTGGCAGTAAATGGGTCGGCGTGATTGGGTGTAACTATAAAATGGGTGCAGCCATAGTTCTTGTTGATAATGGCCTGCAAGAGGGCTTCCCGAGGCCCGGCCATGCGCATGGCTAGAGGTAGAAGGTTCAGAAAAATTGAACCTTTGGGATATGTCTGAGCAATGGCCTGATAGCATCTGACCCTGGCATAGTGGTCGATATCCCCCGGACTTGTGGAACCAACTACAGGGTGGAGGAGGATGTTGGCTCGGGCCTCGTTAGCAGCCAGAAGGGTCAATGCCTTGTGGGCATTGTGCAGGGGCCGGCGCGTCTGGAAGGCCACTACTCGCCTCCAGCCGACTTTATTAAAATAGGCCCGCGTCTCAGATGGAGTCAGACGTAAAGTCTTGTAATCAAAATGGATGGGAAGGTGAAGTCCTTCGACACGGCCGCCCACATAGTAAGGTCCTGCGTGATCAAAAAGATATGCTACTCCCGGGTGTGAGGTTTCATCCGTGGTGTAGACTTTCCTGGCTTCTTTCTTCTTATCCGGTTGCCATACTTCATCAACTGTAAGGACGGCCAGCATGAACCCTTCCTGGTCACAAAGGGCTACCTGC
>CBETWD010000273.1:0-2634 GCA_965539945.1 uncultured bacterium | reverse complement strand
GACGTTCATTTTTAGAACTTAAATCCTAGAACACCCCGCAATTTACCGCATACAACAGGGCATTTCGGATCTCCTCCTGCAGATCAAGGGTGCTGATTTTCTGCCCTTTTTTGTCCTGCACGTAAAAAACATCCACTACCTGGTCGACCTTGGTACCTATCTTGGCCCTGGAAATATTTAAACCAAAATCCGCCAGGGTACGGGTAACATCGTAGAGAAGTCCGATCCTGTCCTCTGCATAGACCTCCACGATTGTGTAGAAGTCTGATGCCTCATTGTCCAGGACAACCCTGGCCTGGCGTTTGAGGTATTTCTGCCAGTCGCCTGATCTCACCGGCCTGTATTTTCCAGCCAGTCGATGGGCTAGTCCCAGCCGGTCGTCCAGGGCCAGGTTCAGATTTCTTTTAAGGGCTTCCCAGTCCTGTTCATCGTAGTCCTTGTTGACCGAGGATTTCACATCCAGCACATCTATAGCTGTCCCATCCCTTAAGGTAAAAATCTGAGCAGCAAGCACGTTGAGATTGTGAAGGGCCATAATTCCAAATACCCTGGCAAGGAGCCCGGTTCGGTCATTGGCCATCACGAGCAGGGACCAGTAAGTTCTCCTGTCCTCAGTCAATACCAGGGAAAGTTGATCTGACAATTGAGTCTTGAGTTGGATATGCCTTTCAATGGCCTCGGGAGTAAAGCCCAGTATGTAGTCATCAGGCATTATAGCAAGGCTATCTTTTCCTTTTTCTCCGAGCCTGGAGGCTATCTGTTGCTTCATCCAATCTAAGGCCTGGATCCTGTGGTAACCATAGATCTCTGATCCTTCCAAAAAGAGAGTGATTTTCAAGTACAGATCATGCACCAGCGCTGCTTTCCAATCATTCCAGACGTTTGGGCCGGTTGCCCGCGAATCCGCTATGGAGAGTAGATAGAGCATGTTTAACCGTTCAATGTCCTGTATTTCCCTGGAGCATTTCAATATGAGGGTTTCATCTTCCAGATCCCGTCTCATGGCAATATGCACCAGATAGAGGTGGTTCTGCACAAGGAAGGAGAGACAGGCGCATTCCTCTGAGGAAAGCCCCATCCTCTTTCCGATATCCTTGACTATTTCTGCCCCGCGTTCAGCGTGCTGTCCACCACGGCCCTTTCCTATGTCATGTAACAGGGCAGCGAGATAAAGTATGTGGGGTGATTCCAGGGCCATAAAAATCAGATACTCTTCCTCCTTCAGGCCATGGAGTTCGGCAACAGTTTGAAGTAAGTGTCTATCCACTGTGTGAACGTGGTAAACATCGTGCTGGGCCAGGGATTTGATCTCAGAAAACTCCGGAATGTAGGCGGCAAGAATGCCTGTATCCAGCATGGCATCCAGGACCTCCAAGGGCCTTTCGCCATCCTGAAGCGCCTGCAAAAAGGCCTCGGCCATGTATTTTGAGGATCTCAACTCTTCGTCTACAAGGTCCAAGTTGGCGCTTACAAGCCGTCTTGTCCTGTAATGTATAGGCAGGCCGGTCCTGGCCGCATGGGCAAAAAGCCGCATTAACAGATAGGGACATTTTTCAAGTAGTGATGGCTCTGTGAGGATTATGCGGCAATCAATGACCTCTATGCCGGACTCAAGAATTTTATTTTCTTTGCTGCAGGCGGAAAGGTTCGAAACCTCGTCAACACATTCAAAAAACAGGTCTGATATGACAGCTACGGTCTGCAGATGTCCGTAAACCTCCTTCATAAAGTGTTCCACACCAAGCATATTGTTACTGTCCTTATGGCCAAGGAAACTGGAAATTTCCTCCTGATACTCGAAAAACAGCCTGTCGTTTTTACGGGACTTAATATAGTGGAGCCTGTTTCTTATCCGGAGCAGATAATCCCAGGAATCTTCCAGTGCGATCCTTTCCTCCTTTGTAATGAGCCCTGCCTCTTCAATGGATTTGATATCTTCCAGTCCAAAAAGGACCTTGGAAGTCCATAAAATCGAATGGATGTCCCGCAACCCCCCCCTGCTTTCCTTAATGTTGGGCTCAAGGAGATAGGCATTGGCTCCGAATCGTCTATGCCTTTCCTTTCTGTGGGCAATCATGTCCTCCACAAAGGTTTTTTTTCTGCCCTTTAGAAATCTCTGGATGAACTCGTGCTTCAGCCGGGGAAAGAGCGAATCGTCTCCATGGATAAACCTGGCATCTAATAGTGCTACCTGAAAGTAAAAATCTTTTTGGGCGTCAGTCAGGCAGGCCTCAATAGTCCTCACCCCGTGGCCCACCTCTAACCCGGCATCCCACAGGGGATAAAAAACGGATTCGGCAACAGCGGACACTCTGTCTTCCACCTCTGGTTCATAAAGCAACATCACATCAATATCTGAAAATGGGAAAAGTTCTGCTCTTCCGTATCCCCCCAGAGCTATCAGGGCCATTTTCTCCCTGGCTTCAGGACAGGCGGAAAAGGCCTCTGATAAAAAAGCATCCACAATCCTGGTGTGCTCTACAAGGAGTTCCCGTCCCCTGAGCCCTCGCTCCCACAAGGTTTGCAAGGCCTCGCGACCGGAACGCAACCCATCTGATTTGGATTGATGATTGTTGATTGATGATTGTTGATTTATCATTGCTCTATCGTTCTATTCTCATGATTTTTCCATTC
>CBETWD010000272.1:0-2696 GCA_965539945.1 uncultured bacterium | reverse complement strand
AACGTTTGTTATGTTTGATCGTATTCTGTGCGTTTATTGCAGCATTGACGATCGGCTGTATGTCGCAAGGCGAAAAGACCATGAATGACGAACAAGCATCTGTAGAAAAGATTCTAACCGAACCTGATTATGATTACGAAGGTTTTATCGACTACATCTATGACGGTGATACCTACAAATTATGGTACGGCAGAATTGGTTCCGGCAGCGGACCATCTGCGTTGGTTCTGCACGGCGGTCCGGGAGGCAATCATCATAATCTCGTGGCGTTTCAGGCATTGGCTGATGAACGCCCTGTGATCTTCTATGACCAACTGGGGTGTGGAAAATCAGACCGCCCGGATAATCCGTCCTTGTGGACTGCTGAACGATATTTTGATGAGGTGCGAGCGGTACGGGATGGTCTGGGCCTGAAAAAGTACCATTTGATTGGTCATTCATGGGGAACTACCCTGGCTGTTGGATTTGCCGCCAAACACCCCGAAGGCATATTGTCCATTTCTCTCCATAGCCCGGTACTGAGTTTTCCCTATTACATCAATCATGTTGCCCCAAAACTTAAGCAGGGCTTAAGTTGCTTGAATGGAGAAGCTGGGCGGATCATTGATGATTATGAGTTGAGGGGGGTGGGGACAAAGAGCGACTATGACAAAGCTTGCATGGAGTTCACCAAGCGGCATGTTACACGCACCTGGCCATTACCTGAGGCGATGAAGAAATTGATTGCCGCGCGAAATACCGTAATCCACGATATTATGGTTGCAAGCGGTTCGGAGTTGAATGTGCCGGGAAATCTAAAGACGGTAAACGTAACCTCACAACTGTCAAAGTTGGATTTCCCTGTTCTTATGACCTGCGGAAACGACGATCTTTGTACGCCTGCCTATACTAAATGGCAGTCTGGTTTTGCCAATAACCCTCAGTGTCATATCATACAGGGAAGCGCCCACATGACCCCCGTGGACAGACCCCTGGAACTCCTCAGGCTACAAAGGGCCTTTTTCCGCCATATAGGCCGCTAGGTCTACCACCCGGCAGGAATAGCCCCATTCATTATCATACCATGTGACGACCTTGGCCATATTCTCCTTTAGTACCTGAGTAAATGCCATATCCACAATCGATGAGTGGGGGTCTCCTTTAAAGTCCATGGATACCAGCTGCTCCTCCTCGCAAGCCATGATACCGGCAAGTTCGTTTTCCGAGGCCCTTCGAAGCGCGGCCCGCAATGATTCGGTGTCGGCAGGCTTCTTGAGCAGTGCGACAAAGTCGACCACCGAAACCGTCGGCGTGGGTACGCGAAGCGAGTATCCATCAAAACAGCCTTCCAGTTCAGGGATGACAAGAGAAACGGCTTTTGCTGCGCCGGTAGTAGTTGGAATAATGTTCTGGGCCGCGGCCCTGGCCCGTCTCGGGTCTTTATGGGCAAGGTCCAAGAGACGCTGATCAGCAGTGTATGAATGCACTGTGGTCATCATGGCTTTTTCAATACCGAAAGTCCGATGAACGATCAGCGCCGGCGGTGCCAGACAATTGGTCGTGCAGGACGCATTCGAGACTATATGGTGTTCTTCAGGCCGATAATTTTCATGGTTGACGCCCATAACTACGGTGATGTCTTCATCCTTTGCAGGGGCGGAGATAATAACCTTCTTGGCTCCGGCTTCCATATGGGCTGATGCCATGGAAGCGGTCCTGAAAAGCCCGGTGCTTTCCACCACGATGTCGACTCCCTCATCATCCCATGGGATGGCTGCAGGGTCACGCAGGGAATAACTGTGGATGCGGCGGCCGTTTATAATGAGGCAATCCTCGCCGGTTTTGACCTCTCCTTGAAACCTGCCATAGTTAGTGTCGTATTTAAAGAGGTTGGCGTTTGTTTCAACGTCGAAAAGGTCATTGACCGCCACAACCTCGAGGTTTTGAGCGTGTCTTTCCAGAACGGCCTTTAAAACCTGCCGGCCTATTCTTCCGAACCCGTTGATTCCGATGCGAACCATAGGTCACCTCCTCTCTTAATTGTCGTCTAATCGGTACTTATGTTCGATAAGAAGATCATAATCTCTTTGCAGGGCCTGATGGAGCCTTGCGTTTTCCAGTGCAATGGCACTTAAGTTTGCCACTGCTTCCATAAACTTCATTTCATCTTTATCAAATTCCCTTTCTTCCGCCGAATAGACTCTCAGCACGCCGATGGCTTTATTTTCTATCATCAGCGGGACCACCAGGACCGATTTTATTCCCTCAGCCATGGCCTTTTCATTATACTGGAAATCTTTGTCTGTCTGCGCATTTTTGAGCCGGATTGTTTTTCCGCTAAGGGCATTTTTATCCAGACCGCTTTCCTCAACCAGGATAGGGCCTTTGCGGATGTAACTATCCGATAGTCCGCAGTATGCTCCCATCAGCAGCCTTTTCTTTCGTGACTCAAGGACCCTTAGGGAGCAGGCCTTGACCTTCATGGCCTTTGCAACACAAGAAACAATTTCCTCAAGTACCTGAGAAGTGTTCAATGAGGCATTGACAACCTTTGCCACCTCATAAAACGAAGTGAAATAATCATGTTTCTCTCCAGTCATAATTCACCCCCATAAAATAAATTGTTAATAAATGAGGCATCCTTCATATAGGCATAAAAGTAGTTTACACTTTTTCAACATAGACGGATGCCAGCCATTAGCTGTTAGCCATTAGCT
>CBETWD010000271.1:0-2700 GCA_965539945.1 uncultured bacterium | reverse complement strand
TTAACTGAAGGACAATTAAGCCTTTATTTATCCTTAACTATAGGATAAAGGTTTTTGATAACTTCAGGAAGTAATTGAACACAGATTAACGCGGATTCTATTTTTTAATCTGTGTAATCTGTGAAATCCGTGTCAAAAAAGAATTCTATTCTTTCAGCCTTTTCCTGGCTGCCCACGATTCGGGTTTTAGGGTTTCTGATATATCCACCCCTTTCGTATATGACTTCAGGATATGTCTAATTAGTAAAGGACGTCCCCAAAATCCTATGGGATTGATGTGAGGTAAACAAACAATGGATACACAACTTACTGAAAAAGGTTTTGAACGAGTCTGGCAGATGTTTCAGGAGACGGACACGAAGTTCAAAGAGACGGACAAGATGTTCAAGGAGACAGACAAGAAGTTCAAGGAGACAAACAAGAAGTTCAAGGAGACAGCGGATCAGATTAAAGAGACGGATAAAAAGGTCAACAAGCTTACTGGCAAGTGGGGAAGATTTGTTGAGGGACTTATAGTACCTGCTGCGGAGCGGATGTTTAAGGAAAGGAAAATAGAGGTTGATACGGTATATCAGAGGGTAAAGAAGCACAAGAATGGGGATGAGATCGAGATAGATATCCTGGCGCTGAATGGCGATTATGCAGTGCTTATTGAGGCTAAAAGTACGCTTGGTCTTGATGATATAAAAGATCATATAGAGTCGCTATGTAAATTTAAGTCGTTTTTTCCGGAGTATGCAGATCGCAAGGTCATCGGAGCTGTTGCAGGTATTGTGATTGATGAGGGCTCCGACAGATTTGCATATAAGAGGGGATTGTTTGTGATTGCTCAAACAGGAGATACGGTAAGGATATTGAACGATAAAAGTTTCATGCCGAAGGAGTGGTAGATGTTGACCTATTATTGGGTTCGTTGGGTTTGTTGAGTTATTGGGTTTATTGAGTTCGTTGGGTTGAGTCACTGGCCATGAAAACAACCCGCTTCGAAGCACTAAAGAGTTTATCAATTCCTATTTATTTCGAAAAGCTTAGCCGCCGAGGTTCAAAGCCATCTTTATATTGCTCTTGACCAGTCGTATGTCAGCCATGAAACATTCAGCAAGATTTACGCCCAAGCAGAGAAAGTCTTCAAGACAGTGGTAACCCAACAAACCCAAATAACCATGGTACCCAAATAACCCAATGAACCCAACAAACCGTTTGATCTGAATGAATTCCCGCTACACCAAACATGTTGCGACCATACTGACCTTTGTCTTTATGGCCATACTCTATTCAGGTGTCCTGAAAAAACTCGCTCTGGACTGGTGGAACGACCCTAATTATTCCCACGGGTTTTTGATTCCTTTCATCAGCGCCTACTTGATCTGGGAACGACGCGAGTTCTTACATAGCACACATGCAGCTCCTTCTGTATGGGGACTGCCTGTCCTGTTTGCATCGGGAATATTATACATAGTAGGCCATATAACAGGAGAGCTTTTCACTCAGCGTTTATCGTTTGTGACAATGTTGGCTGGATTGGCGCTAACTTGGAGGGGCAAGGCCCAGTGGCGGGTTTTATGGGCGCCTATTTTGTACCTGGTGTTCATGATTCCTCTGCCATATATCGTATACGACAGCATTGCATTTCCGTTAAAGCTGCTTGCTACTGAGGTTTCCATAACTACTCTTCAATATCTGGGCCAGACAATATACAGTGAGGGGAATCTCATTTTTCTCCCGGATACAATCCTGGAAGTTGCCGATGCCTGTAGTGGCATAAGGTCACTGATATCGGTTCTTGCATTATCAATAATTATTGCCAAATATACCCAGCATGATTGGCCCCGCCGTTTTCTTCTGGTGGCCCTCTCCATACCTGTAGTTCTGTTCGCCAACATTCTGAGAATAGTAGGCACAGGGCTCCTGGCCGGCAAGAACCCCGATCTGTCAACAGGCTTTTTCCATACATTCTCAGGAGAAATTATTTTTTTGGCAGGAATCTTATTGCTCTTTGGAATTGCGATGCTAATGGCCAAGAGAGGTCGGCGCAAAGTGCATACGGATGTTTCTGATGGTTCGGCTGTGCAACTCGCTTGCAATGCCGGTGGTACTGTTAGCGTGGGCAAGTGGTGGCCAAAATGGGCAGCCCTCGGGATTTTGTTATTTGTCGTGTTGGTCAATTTTGACGTTACTCAAGTAAGAGCTACACCCTTAACCCGTTCTTTTGATTTGCTGCCTGCCCATATAGGTGAGTTTGTCTTGGTCGGTGACAGCGAAATGGATTCAAGTGTGGTGGAAGATCTCGGTGTGGACCACTATATAATGCGGGTCTACAGATCTCCGTCAGGATATGACCTGTGGCTTTATCTAGGATATTTTGAGGAGCAGAAAGAAGGGGCAATGATTCATTCCCCAAAGCACTGCTATCCCGGAAGTGGCTGGAGTTCTTTATCTAGTGAAATCATAAAGATCAAGATCCCGGATTCTAATAATACAATTGAAATCAACGAATACATTCTTGCCAAAACTAATGCCAAACAACTCGTATATTATTGGTATCAGTCAAGGGGCAGGGTCGTGGCCAATGAGTATTTGGACCGTCTTTATATGCTCTTCGATTCACTTATTAAAAAACGATCAGATGGTGCCCTGATCCGCATCTCCGGTCCTGCCGATGATGTGCAAAAAGCCCGAAAGTTCCAACAACAGTTCATA
>CBETWD010000270.1:0-2800 GCA_965539945.1 uncultured bacterium | reverse complement strand
AAAGGCGACCTGCTTCAAGGCAGTGTCGTGTAGCATAGAACCGGGGGAAACATGAAGCCTCTTATGCGCCGCATTGTAATTGTACTTATCATTTTTGTTGTCGCGGCATTGATCCTTTTCTATGTCATGAGGGACAAGCCGGTTTCAGTTGTCGTGCAGGTCGTGGATAGCGGGCGCGTTGAGGCAACCGTGGCCAATACACGCTCCGGCACTGTCAAGGCCTGCCGGCGGGCCCGGCTTGCACCGGCCATTGGAGGACAGATCCACGAACTTTCAGTGCACGAGGGGGATCGCGTCGAAGCAGGCCAGGTGCTCCTGGTGCTCTGGAATGAGGATCTGGAGGCCAATGTGAAGCTGGCGGAAAGCGAAGGCGCAACAAGCCGGGCTAACGCCGAAGAGGCCTGTTTTCTGGCTGAAGAGGCGCAACGCGATGCCGACCGGCTGGTCAGGCTCCGCAAACAGGATCTGGTCTCTGAGGCGGACTTCGACAAGGCCGTCACAAATGCCAAGGCTCGGCGTGCGAACTGTGAAGCTGCCCGGGCAAGCGTTAAGATGAGCGCCGCGCGCATTAAATTCGCCCGCGCGATGCTGGACCATACTATCCTGAAAGCACCGTTCGCAGGGACTGTTGCAGAGGTAAACGGCGAACTGGGCGAGTTTGTCACACCCTCGCCCACAGGTGTGGCTACGCTGCCTGCTGTGGATCTGATTGATACAAGCTGCCTTTATGTCTCCGCCCCTATAGACGAAGTGGATGCTACGTCCATCAGGACCGAAATGGAGGCGCGCATCACTTTGGACGCATTCCCAAAAACGAATTTCAAGGGCCTGGTCAGGCGCATCGCACCTTATGTGCTGGAGGTGGAAAAGCAGGCCCGGACCGTTGAGGTAGAGACGGTCTTTGCCGACCTGCCGGGCAATAAAAACCTGCTTCCGGGCTACAGCGCCGATGTGGAAATTGTCCTTGATTTGCGGGATGGTGTGCTTCGAATACCGACCGAGGCCATTTTGGAAGGAAACAGGGTGCTTGTATGCCGGGCCGACGGGCTGATAGAGGAACGTATAATCAAACCCGGGCTTTCCAACTGGCAGTTTACCGAGGTGGTGTCGGGCCTTGAGCCTGGAGAGCTGGTCGTAACTTCAGTCGACCGGGAAGGCGTGAAGCCGGGTATCTACGCCGAACCGGAATCCATACCCAAGGGAAAAGCCGTTCAATGATCGTAAAGTCAAATCAAGAGACTACGTGGAAAAGATGGAGTCTGATCCCGGAAACTCCTGTCAAAGCTGCGCTAAAGGTTGGCCATTCCCTTATTTCTTGGGAAAATATTTCACATCGTTTATATTTTTAAAATCTGAATCCTGGGTCCAGAGGATGGCATTGAATTCCTTTGCTGTTGCGAGAATAATACTGTCCGCCATTGGAAGATTATGTTCCAAACTTAGCTTTGAAGCGGTAATCGCCAGTGAGGCCGTTAGATCCACAACCGTTCCTTTTTGCATAGCAACGACCGCTTGTAACGCATCATTCTCATTGGATTCTCGAAAAACTACCTTAAAAACCTCATATATCGTTACCGTTGGGACAACAAGTGAAGCCGCATCATTCAAAGGAGTTAGGAAGTGCTTGGCATTAGGCTCATCCGCGAAGTATGCTAGCCAACCGGAAGAATCGACGATATTCATATTCTATCTTCCTCTCGTTTGAATTCCGTATTTATGCCTTTTAGAAATCCGCGTAGTTCTTTAAGGTCTCGTTCCGGTATAAATTCGATCCGTCCATCATGTTCCATAACCTGCATTCTTTGACCGGGACGAATGTTCAATGCCTCCCTTACTGTTTTCGGTATAACGACTTGATATTTTGGTGATACGGTTACTGCTTGCATGCCAAAACCTCCATCGATCTATCTAGTATTACAATATCATGATCGATATAGTTTTGTCAATTTTATACGCAGGATAACTCCCTGGCCCTGTTGGGGGACTATCCCCCTGGCTAGGCACCCGCTGCTCTGGTCATTTTTTAACACAATGTCAATCTCAACTCCGGGCGTTATATCTTGCAGGGCAGTGCCCTGCATCAGTTAACCTCCCGTGTCTTAGAAAACTCTATCTCCGGCCACTTTTCCATGCAGTAGTTGAGCTGCCATTCACTGGTTGTCAGAAAGGAAAGGCAGCCTTCAGCATCTCTTGCCAAGTTGGGCATATTTTTTTTCTCAAATTCAGCCATTTTTTTGCGATCATCACATCCGACCCAGCGTGCCACATTAAAATTCACAGGTTCATATATGGCATCCACACCATATTCCGCCTTTAAACGGGCCGTGGTTACATCAAACTGGAGGACGCCAACCGCCCCCAGGATATAGTCTCTGCCTATAACAGGCATGAAAACCTGAACAGCCCCCTCCTCTGCAAGCTGGATCAATCCTTTCTTAAGGTGTTTGGCCTTTAACGGATTCTTCAAGCGCACACGCCTGAAATGCTCAGGTGCAAAATTTGGGATACCTCTGAATTTCAAAGATTCTTTTTCGGTAAATGTATCGCCGATCTTTATGGTTCCGTGGTTATAGATACCAATAATATCTCCAGGAAAAGCCTCCTCCACATTCTCCCTGTCCTGTGCCAAAAATATGGTTGCATTGGCAAAGGTTACATTTTTCCCGATCCTGTGGTGAACGACTTTCATTCCTCTTGTAAATTTCCCTGAGCAGATCCTGACAAATGCAATCCTGTCCCGGTGGACAGGGTCCATATTGGCCTGTATTTTAAAAGCAAAGCCTGAAAACTCTTTTTCGTA
>CBETWD010000269.1:0-2805 GCA_965539945.1 uncultured bacterium | reverse complement strand
GCTGCGCTTTCATCCGGACTTCCGGTTCCTGATGATCCACATATAATAAATTCGGCGAAGCAGGTGTGGGCCTTTAGTGAATTTGTCGCAAAGAACTGCGTCAAGGAACCAGGGCTGCTGTTGGATCTTTTGGAAAGCGGTGATTTGGTAAAATCCTATGCGAGCGGGAACTATGACCGAATAGTCAATAATTCAGTTAAAGAAGCCCAAGACCATAAACAACTCGGAATAATTCTGCGCCGGCTGAGAACGCGAGAGATGGTCAGGATAGCATGGAGAGACCTTGCCCAACGGGCAGATCTTAAAGAGACCATGGAGGACCTTTCATCCCTGGCAGAGGCATGCCTAAAGGGTGCTCTCAGCCTCCTCCATCCCTGGCAATGTCAGGAACTTGGCTGTCCTGCCGACAAGGAAGGCAACCCCCAATCCCTGGTTATCCTCGGGATGGGCAAACTCGGGGCCGGAGAACTTAACTTTTCCTCGGACATCGACCTGATATTTGCGTATCCTGAGTCTGGACATACTAAAGACGGCCCAAAATCCGTCACTAACGAAGAATTTTTTGCCCGGCTTTGCCGCAAATTGATAAGTGTTATAGGCACGATTACTGCCGGAGGTATTGTGTTTCGTGTGGACATAAGACTCAGGCCATATGGGGAAAATGGACCCCTGGTCCTGAGCTTCGATGCCATGGAAGAATATTATCAAAGCCAAGGGAGGGAGTGGGAACGATATGCAATGATCAAGGCCCGCCCGGTTACCGGTGGCACTGATGGAGACACGCTGCTTGAAACATTAAGGCCCTTTGTGTATCGCCGTTACCTGGATTACGGGGCATTTGACTCCTTAAGGGAAATGAAGCAACTGATAGAACAGGAGACGCAAAAGAAAGGACTTAAAGACGACATCAAACTGGGCGCAGGAGGGATACGCGAGATTGAGTTTATAGGCCAGACCTTTCAACTCATTAGGGGCGGCAAGATGCCGGAACTTCGGGAAAGGAGCATTCTTCGAATCCTGGAACTCCTGGCTGTCCATAACTTCCTGCCCCAAGACGCACGCCGGAAATTAAAAGATGCATACATATTCCTGCGAAACACTGAACACCGCTTGCAGGAATATGATGACCAACAGACACACAAGCTGCCCTTTGAGCCCATTTCTCAGACTCGCCTCGCACTTTCCATGGATTTTCAGACCTGGAAAGAATATATAGATACGCTCCGCGGGCACATGGACACAGTCCACTATCACTTTAAAGGACTTTTCTCCAGAGAAGATGCCCAAAATAAAGACTCAGCGAAACAGCTCCTGTCCGGCATTTGGTTTGGAACAGTCGACAAAGACCGTGCTGTACAAGTCCTTCAGTCAATGGGTTTTCATAAAACCAATGAGATTTTGAACTTTCTCCAGGGCCTTAAGGACTCCAAGACGAGCTTGAGCCTCAGTTCATCAGGACGAGACCGGCTGGACCGCCTGATCCCTCTTGTGCTCAAGGAAGCCGCGGGAGCGGACCAGCCGGACATTGCTCTCAAAAGGACACTTGACCTGATAGAATCAATTGAGAGGCGGACCTGCTACCTCTCCCTCCTCCTGGAAAATCCTGATGCCCTGTCACATCTGATAAGGCTCTGTTCAAGAGGTGCATGGATAGCGACGCTTCTATCAAGACAGCCTGTCCTGCTGGACGAACTCCTTGCCCCGCTGACTCTTTACTCACCCCCTGACAGGCCAAGTCTGGAAAAAGACATAAAAAAAATGCTCTCCGGAGTATCGCCGGGCGACTTGGAGCAGCAAATGGATGAACTCAGGCGATTTAGACAGGCAAATATGCTGAGAGTAGCTGCGGCTGACATCTCGGGAGCCCTGTCTGTCCAGGATGTGAGTCACCATCTTACGGACACTGCCGAGGTAGTAGTAGATAGGGTCTTTACCCTTGCCCAGGACCACCTGATAGATCGACACGGCATGCCCCCATGCGTATCCGGCCAAGATGAAAAAGAAGACTGTGGCTTTGCGGTTGTTGCCTATGGCAAACTTGGAGGAACGGAAATGGGCTATAGTTCAGACCTGGATCTGGTTTTTCTCCATACCGGTAAAGTGGGCCGGATGACCTCCGGGCCCAAGCCTTTGGATAGCACTATGTTTTATACCCGTCTGGGACAACGAATGATTCATATTCTGACAGTCCATACCCAGGCAGGAATCCTGTATGAAGTAGACATGCGCCTTCGTCCCAGCGGGGCGTCAGGAGTCCTGGTCAGCAGCCTGGAGGCCTTTTTCCAGTATCAAATGGACCAGGCCTGGACATGGGAACACCAGGCCCTCGTGAGGGCGAGGACGATCGCAGGTGACATCAGGGTCTGTAAGAAGTTTGATGAACTGAGAAAAAAAATAATTGCCAAGTCCCGTGACACTGATATTTTAAAAAGTTCTGTTATCTCCATGCGAGACAGATTGATAGGCCAACATGGGAACAAACATCCTGGCAAATTTGACCTTAAACATGATCCCGGCGGCCTGACTGATATAGAATTTCTGATCCATTATATGGTGTTGGCAAATGCTTTCCGGCATCCGGATCTCGCTGAATGGAGCAACAGTATCAGACTGCTTGAGGCATTTGAACAGAAAGACCTGATACCAAAGAGATATACAGATATCCTTTTGGAAGCATATGTGAGCTACAGAAAAACAATAAACAAGCTCAACCTGCAAGAAAGACCGACTTATGTAGAGGCTGACGATTTCACGGACATGAGATCCGGGGTCATAGAAATCTGGGATGAGGTTATGGAATCAGGT
>CBETWD010000268.1:0-2825 GCA_965539945.1 uncultured bacterium | reverse complement strand
GAGAAGGCATGAGAATAGAACAATAGAGCAATGATAAATCAACAATCAACAATCATAAATCAACAATCCAATTAGGATTTTATACACATGAAAACAAAATTCATTTTTATCACCGGAGGTGTCCTCTCATCTCTGGGGAAAGGCCTGGCGGCAGCTTCCATAGGGGCATTGCTCGAAGCCAGGGGGCTTCGGATCACCATTCAGAAGCTGGACCCATACATCAACGTGGACCCGGGCACCATGAACCCTTTCCAGCACGGTGAGGTGTTTGTGACAGACGATGGTGCTGAAACAGACCTGGATCTCGGACATTACGAGCGTTACACCCATGCAAAGCTGGGACAGAGGCACAACTACACTTCAGGACGTATTTATTTTAGTGTTATCACAAAAGAACGAAGGGGAGACTATCTTGGAGGTACTGTCCAGGTCATCCCTCACATCACTGACGAGATCAAGCAGGCGATTCTTCAATTAAATAGTGAGGTGGATATAGCCATTATAGAAATAGGGGGCACAGTAGGGGACATTGAAGGCCTGCCGTTTCTGGAGGCTATTAGACAGTTAAGGAGCGACTTGGGTACTGAAAATACCCTTTATATCCATTTGACCTATGTGCCCTATATCCAGGCAGCGGGTGAACTTAAAACAAAACCAACACAACACAGCGTAAAAGAACTGCTATCCATAGGAATTCAGCCGGACATCCTGCTCTGCCGTACTCAGATCGATCTTTCACCGGACATTAAGTCCAAGATATCATTATTCTGCAACGTAGAAGAAGACCGGGTTATTGCAGCTAAAGATGTAAAGTGCATCTATGAAGTGCCGATACGATTTCACGAGCAAGGGCTGGACGAACGAATCATCGAATCCCTTAACATGTGGACAAGAGCACCTGTGCTTACCGAGTGGGAGGACCTTATTGCCAAGATTAAGGAACCACAGCACAAAGTGCGGATTGCCATGGTTGGTAAGTATGTAAACCTCAGGGAATCCTACAAAAGCCTGAATGAGGCCCTGTTCCACGGGGGTGTTGCAAACAGCTCCGAAATCGAAATAGACTTTGTGAACTCAGAGGAAACAAAGGGCGAAGAGCTGGCAAACCGGCTTTCAGAAGCCGATGGGGTCTTGGTCCCAGGGGGATTTGGCTCAAGGGGAATACCTGGAAAACTTGAGGCCGTTACTTATGCCAGAGAAAACAATGTGCCTTTTTTTGGTATCTGTCTGGGCATGCAGTTGGCAGTTGTTGAATTTGCCCGAAACGTGGCCGGGCTGCCCCTGGCTGACAGCACTGAATTTACTCTTACTACACCTGATCCGGTAATCTATCTGATGAAGGAATGGTACGACTACCGCGCTGATAAAATACAAAAAAGAGATGAGAGCACTGACAAGGGAGGCACTATGCGCCTTGGCGCATATCCATGCCGGTTGGCCCGGGACAGCAAGGCCTATGCCGCCTATGGGGTCGAGCAGATCTCCGAAAGGCACCGCCACAGATACGAACTCAACAATTCCTATCGCAAGGCCCTTGAGGACGCTGGAATCAGGTTCGCCGGGCTGAGTCCCAATGGTGAATTGGTGGAGATCATTGAAATACCGGAACATCCATGGTTCCTTGCCTGTCAGTTCCATCCCGAGTTCAAATCCAGGCCCCTTGAGCCACATCCCCTGTTTGCGGCATTTGTGCATGCAGCACTTGGTAAGCGTTCACAGGGCACCGCATCTGCTTTGTTGCCGGGCACTTGAAGTACAGGGAGTACGTCTGCGTACCCGTACGCCTCGCATCTGCAGTACCCTGTAAACGCTTACAGTATTTGCAAGAAAGCTGAAAGCTAAGACAATGAGTACAAAAGATATTCAGATACAAAATGTGCATATAGCTGGAATCGGCGTTGGTTCAGGACAACCACCTTTACTTATTGCAGGACCCTGCGTGCTGGAAGACATCGAAACCGCCATTTCCATCGGCGCCTTCATGGCCCAGGCTGCCGGGGATTACGGTTTTTCCTATCTATTCAAGGCATCCTTCGACAAGGCAAACAGGACATCTATAAAGTCATACAGAGGGCCAGGACTAACTGAAGGCATTGAAATGCTTTCTGCCGTCAAGGAGGAACTGAATGTCCCTGTGATCTCAGATGTCCACACTCCGGACCAGGCAGAGACAGCCGCAACGGTCCTTGACTGTATACAGATACCGGCCTTTCTATGCAGACAGACAGATCTTCTGGTGGCAGCAGCCCGAACTCGTCTTCCAATCAACATTAAAAAGGGGCAATTCATGGCCCCGTGGGACATGAGACACGTAGTTGCCAAGATAAAAGAGAGTGGAAATGACCAGATTATCCTCACTGAAAGGGGTACCTCTTTTGGCTACAACAACCTTGTGGTTGACATGCGCAGCCTGGCTATAATGAGGGGAATCGGGTCTCCTGTGGTCTTTGACGCCACACACAGTGTTCAACTCCCTGGCGGTGGGGATGGATGCTCATCAGGCCAGAGGGAATTCGTGTCCACCCTTGCCAGGGCTGCAATGGCAGCAGGAGTGGATGGAATCTTCATGGAGGTCCATCCGAATCCGGATAAGGCCCTTTGTGACGGCCCCAACAGTCTCACCCTTGAATCTGCTGCAGACCTGCTGAAGGTCCTTTCCAGGATCAGGCAGGCGGTAGACTAAATTATGAATTATGAATGCTGAATGTTGAATTAAGGTATATGTCTTTTAAATCTTCTTCCACAATTCAGCATTCAACATTCAGCATTCAACATTGCACTTTCATATGGCACATATAGATAAAGAACTGCTCATGACAAAGGCC
>CBETWD010000267.1:0-2838 GCA_965539945.1 uncultured bacterium | reverse complement strand
TGATGCAGGCAGTAAAAAAGTTTGACCCGTATAAGGGTGTAAAATTTTCCTACTATTCTTCTTTCTGGATAAAGGCATATATACTCAAGTTCGTTATGGATAATTGGCGTTTAGTCAAAATCGGGACCACCCAGGTCCAGCGCAAACTTTTTTATAACCTTCGTAAAGAGAAAAGCCGGCTTCTTGCTTTAGGCTTTGAACCAGTGCCAAAGCTCATCTCTGACCGCCTTAACGTCCCTGAGAAAGATGTGATTGACATGGAGCAGCGCATGGGGTCGTGGGAGCTTTCCATGGATGCCCCGATTAAGGAGGGTTCTGAAGATAAATGTCTGGATTTTTTTGTTACTGACGAGACGGCAGTTGAAGCCGGTGTTGCCAGGGAGGAGATAAGGGCTAGTCTCAAGGGCCACCTTGCAGCCTTTAAGAAACAACTCCAGGGAAAGGAGCGAGTCATATTCGAGGAGCGGCTTTTAGCCGAGGAGCCCAAGACCCTTCAGGAACTCGGAACTGTTTTCGGGGTTTCAAGAGAAAGAGTGAGACAAATAGAGGCCAGGCTAAAAAAGAAATTGCGGGTATTTCTTCAAAAAAGAATACCGGACTTAGGTTCTTATCCAGAGGGTGTTGAAGACATATGATTACAAGTCCTTTTCGTTTCTGGATCAGATTTTTTTTCATTTTAGTCATTGTTCTGATGGCGTCCGACTCCAATGCCATGGCCAGGGCGAATCCTTCCCGTGGCGTAGCCTATGCCTATTATCTCCAGGCAATTATGGAGAAGTCTTCGGGCAGGCTTTCAAATGCTTTGAGCTACCTGAAAAGTGCCCTGGCCCATGATCCGGAATCCATTGCCATACTGGAGGATTTGGCAAAAGTGGCAGCCGGCATAGGTAATGTGGAGGAGGCTGAGCAATGGGCCGGACAGGCCATTGCCCTTGAAACCGACAACCTGGATATGAAGATCGTGCTTGCCCGAATTTATGCCAATGAAGATCGCGTGGCCGAAGCCTTAGAACTTATGAAGGAAGTACTAAGTGATGAACCTGACAACCAGGAAGCACTGTTTTTGACCGGTACTATTTACGCCAAGGCTAAGCAGTATCCAAAGGCGATTGAGATCATGGAAAGGGCTGCCGGGCAGGAGGGAAGGCAATCTTTCATGGCACATTATTATCTGGGAAGGATATGTCGAGATGCCGGTGACCTTTTAAAGGCCGAGGAACATCTCAACGAGGCATTAAGACTGAATCCACACCTTATAATGGTGTATCTGGATCTGGCTGATGTCTACAGAAGGCAAGGGAAGATAGATAAAGCCATTGATTCCTGCAGGGCACTGTTAGCCCAAAAGCCTGATAACCTTGAGGCACGAGAGCGGCTTCTGATACTATTAATTGAAGAAAAACGGGTAGATGAGGTAATTTCAGAGTTTGGCCGGCTCAAGCAGTCAGCACAAAACCACCCTGCCATTGGATTTCATGTCGCGATACTATGTCTTCAACATAAAAAGTATGATGATGCATTGTCTATTCTTAAAGAAATGGCTCATACTTACCATGATCAGGGACAAATTATTTACTATATGGCAATTGCCTATGAGCAGAAAGGCGATATTGATGCGGCCATAGAGATGCTCGAATCCATCCACATGGATGATGAACTTGCCGTGGAAGCAAGGGCTCGTTTGGCATACTTGCTTAAAGAAAAAGGGCAACTCGATCAGGCGTTGCACCTTATTGAAGAAAGCCTGAAAGATCGCCCCAACACGAAACAATGGGTGCTTTCCCTTGCCACCCTCTACGATGCGGCAAACAGGCTGCATGATTCCCGGGAGATTCTTCGTAAGGCCCTGGATATAACTCCTGACGATAAGGAGTTATTATTCCATCTTGCAATGGTTTTGGACAAGTTGGGGCAGAGAGACCAAGCCATAGAGTGTGCCAAGAAGGCCATCGAGAAAGCTGAAGACTACGTTGAAGCCCTTAACTTCCTGGGGTATACCTATGCTGAAGAGGGGATTAATCTTGACGAGGCCGAGCTTCTGATAAAAAAGGCGCTTTCTATACAACCGGATGATGGTTATATAACAGATAGTCTGGGGTGGGTATACTTCAAAAAGGGCAAGAATGACCAGGCCATTTTATATCTCAAAAAGGCGCAGGATTTAGTCTCTGTCGATCCGGTTATAGCAGAACACCTTGGCGATGCTTATATGGCTAAGGGGACTTTCGATAAGGCATTACAGGCCTATCAGGAGGCCCTTAAACTGATGAAGGAGTCAAAGGATAAACCAAGGTTGAGGAAGAAAATACAGGGTGCTCAACAGGCTCTTTCTGACTTGGTGGACCGTTAAGGCCCTTTGGCAATAGCTGAAATATACCCCTTGACTTAAGAACCACGGCTGCTAAAATATTCTTATTGTGAAAGATTGTTCGAATATCCATGTGCATTATATGCGCCGGCTAGGGGTGGTTTTGATTATCGCCAGCCTTCTCTTTTTTTTTACGGCGTGTCAGGATGCGCAAGTCACAGGAGAATATAATAATCCATACACTCCTGATGAAGTTAAAACAATGTTGTCCTACCATGGCGCTTTGATCGCCAAATTTGACGGTCATCAGTGGTATTTCCTTTCCGGTGACCGCTGGATTAAGCTGGAGAATGCCGGGGCCTATAAATATGCTTTGCTTTCTTCCAGGCACAGAGCTTCAAAGTTTTAGGGTCATTTAAAATCCATTTTTTCTCTCGCGTTCTGTTTTGCCAACCCACTTTTTTTGTAAGCGTTCATAGGGCACCGCATCTGCTTTGTTGTCGGGCACTTGAAGTACAGGGAGTACGTCT
>CBETWD010000266.1:0-2857 GCA_965539945.1 uncultured bacterium | reverse complement strand
TGACACAAATAGGCGTTTGACAGACAAGATGACAATTTTTTGTCACTCGGTTTCTGGTGTGAGCGTTTACAGGGTGCTGCAGATGCGAGGCGGAGGGTACGCAGACGTACTCCCTGTACTTCAAGTGCCCGACAACAAAGCAGATGCGGTGCCCTGTGAACGCTTACAACTTTAATATGCGACTTGTGGATATATCGTGGACAAAGGGAATCCTTACTACATGGCCTCCTGCGTTCTTTACTGTTTCTGCCCCTACTATGTCTTTCTTTTCCCAATCCGCCCCTTTGACCAAGATATTTGGAACAATGGTCTGAATAAGATTTAAGGGGGTGGGATCATTAAAAATTACCACATAGTCTACAGCGGCAAGTCCAGCCAGCACGTGCGCCCTCATTGCTTCGGGGTTTATGGGGCGCTCCGGACCCTTGATTGCTTTGACTGATTTGTCGCTGTTCAACCCTACCACCAGATAGTCGCCCAAGTGCCGGGCTGACTCCAGGTATGAGACATGACCTGCATGCAGGAGATCAAAGCATCCATTGGTAAAAACCATCTGCTGGCCGGCCTTGCGTCTTCGATTGACCGCGGTATTCAGAGAAGGCAGGTCCAGAATCTTCGGATCAGCCTTTGGCCACCAGGACCTTGGTGCACGTGCGGTAAAGAAGTCCTGCCGCGCGGAGTGTATTTTATCCATATCCATCTCAGCCAAGACAATTGTCTCTCCGTCACAGGCCTTGGCAAGGATTTCTCCACGGGGTCCTATGATCTTAGAACCTCCACCAAATTCCGTGCCTCCAATCATGCCCCAGGCGTTTGCACCTGCCATAAAACATTGGTTTTCAATAGCCCTTGATTCCATCAGGAGTTCCATGTGGTGTCTTCGGCTAAGTGGCCATAGGGCCGACAAGAGCACTAAATCCACCCCCTGACATACAAGATGACGGACAAGTTCAGGGAAGCGCAGGTCAAAACAGGTTATCAGGCCAAACCCCGGTTCGGTTTTTCTGAGAGGTATCCACCGGGCAACAGGGTCAGTCCCCGGGCTAAAGACATGATCCTCTTTCATAGGGGCAAAGAGATGAATTTTTCTATATGTATGAAACGTATTATCAGGTCCGATCACATAGGTGGTATTAAAGAGCTTCTCCCCTGATTCCTCTATGGCTAACTCAGGAAGTGTACCGACTATGTGGATTCCATTTGTTTCTGCCAAAACCTTCAGTTTGGACAGGAGTTCAGGGATTTCATGGGCCAGGTATTTGTCAGCCTCACTGAGAGGACCTGTCGCCCACAGTTCAGGAAGTAGAAGTAATTCCGCTCCAGTTCCTGCAGTTTCAGTGGTTGCGGATTCAACTTTTTTCCAGTTGGCATGGATATCTTTTTCCCTGGGAGTGAACTGGAAAATACCCATTTTAAAAGTTGACATTGACTGTTTCATGCCTGAATAAAAGTGATTATTCAGGTTGAAGGCTGAAGGCTGAAGGCTGAAGGATTTCAAGCAGTTCGCAACGATCGAACAGAGATGAATTCTCTAAACTAATACTGCAAATCTCGTTAGCCAACTCAAATGCCCACAGTTTTGTGTAATCACGCATGATTTGTCCCTATTAGCCTTCTACCTTCAGCCTATCCACCTGAATATATACCTTAATTCAACATTCAAAATTCAACATTTATTATGCGGAATCATTCACTGACCTACTCTCCAATCCAACGTCCTCTCAATCCCTTCAGAAAGAACTGTTTTGGGCTTCCAGCCCAGCACCTCCTCGGCCAGATTTATTTTTAGGCAGCTCTTTTTAAGATCTCCCGGCCTTGCAGAGGTCCTGTTTGGTGTCCTGAGAGAGTTGTCCAGGGGACGTTTTTTGGAAATCACATCAAATATGGTCTCAAAAAGGGCCTGGGTCCTGGTTTCCTTTCCAGTGCCTATATTGACGGCCTTTTTGTTTCCCGCCTCAAGCGCAAGAAGATTTGCCTCCACGATATCTCCCACATAGCAGTAGTCCCTGATCATGCCCTCGGGTTCAGATGGAAAATGGTAGAGCGTGCTTGGCTTATCTTCAAGGAATCTGTCCATGAAAATGGCCACTACCCCTGCCTCACCTTGAGGTATCTGGCGAGGGCCATAGATGTTGGAATATCGTAGAACAGTATAATTCAATCCGTACTGGTGCTCGTAAAAGCAAAGGTAGTTTTCTGAAACTGCCTTTGCTATGGCATAAGGGGACAGGGGTTGCGGAGGATAGCCCTCAGATGTGGGGTACTCTTCAGCCTCTCCATAGATGGCCCCGCCAGAGGATATGAATATGACCTTGCGTGTACCGACCATCCTGGCACCTTCCAGCAGATTGATAAAACCCTCGATATTTACTGAGGCATCAAATCCAGGGTCTTCCACAGAAGCAGGGACAGAGATTTGGGCTGCGTGGTGATTTATCACCTCAGGTTTTTCATATTCCAGTAGTTTGTGTATCTCCGGTGCCCTGATGTCCATTAAATAGAATTTTGCCTCAGGATGCAGGTTCTTCCGTTTTCCTGTGTACAGGTTGTCTACCACTACAACTTCATGACCTGCCTCTATGTAAGCATCTGTCACATTTGAACCTATAAAACCCGCCCCGCCGGTTACAAGGATTTTCATATCTACAGATCTCCTTAGTTTATGGTATTACCATGCTATCATGGTTATAAACGCTCTTGCAAGAAGGGTACAAACTAATTCATAGTCCAAAAATAAACTCGAATTTGCTGGACGTAGTACAATTCTGTCAATAATATCAAAAAACCGATAATATTTTGAGGGAATAGGATGTTTAATTATGCCTAATATAACCTTTTTGCCGGCCAACGTGACTGT
>CBETWD010000265.1:0-2875 GCA_965539945.1 uncultured bacterium | reverse complement strand
GTTGTTAACTGGAAAATATCCAGGAAGTTTTCCGCCATGTTTGAATATCCCGAGGCATTAGTGCCTTTTGTGCCGGACTTCAGCTATCTTGTCAGAGGAACCGACAGGAAAGATATATAAGGGTTCATCAATGCGTGAATATGATAAATGGTCCTCCAGAGAGGAAGGCCCCAAGGGCCAAGGAGGACCGTTATGAAAGATTGGAAAAGTCGAGTCCCATGCTGTCGATAATAGCTTTATCAACCTGTTTCATAACATTATTTGACAGTTCAGTAATCTTTGGGGCTATGAGTCGTTTTTTATCAATAGTTCGAATTTGTGATAAGTTTACAATCGAGTCCTTTTTTAACCCTCTTCCTTTTTTGACGACAACGCAGATCGGGTAAGACGCTTTTTTTTCGGAATATTCCGTAACTATCGCTATAATGGTCGTAGGTGAGTACATATTTCCAATGTTATTCTGAATCACAACGACGGGTCGGGTCTTTCCAGTCTCATGGCCTATAACCGGATCAAGATTCGCATAATATACATCACCTCGTTTAATCATCATGTCATCCATCCATCCATGTTACTTGCCTTTCTAAAGATTTTCTGCATCCGAATATTCAAAGTCCTTTGAAATTTCTAAATTCTCTCGCGCAAGGTCCAGATAAGCGTTTTTCATTTTTTCTTCAAATACTTTCTTTTCGATGCATCTTAGTTTTTGCTCAATGGATTCCCGAACCAAAACCGACATCTTTTTGCCTTCAATCACAGACGCCCAGGTAAGTTTATCCTTAAGTTCAAGCGGAACTTGAACATTAAGGCGTACTTTTTTTGATGGGATATTTTGAAGCATATACTCAACCTCCTTTGTTCAATTTGATGACACATTTAAATATATCAATTTTATGATGCATAATCAACGAAAAATATTCCTCAAACAAAAAAAGGATAAGGGATATTGTTGAATTCATTGACTTATTATGCTATTTTAAAGTATGTATATAGTGTTTGTCTCTCGCTGAGTTCGCAGAGAATGTAGAGAAAAACTTTTTAAACTGTTCACCGCAGATCCTCATACCCCTATTACACTTTTCTTGGACAATATCCATTCTATGCGTTAAGTTTTTACTTCAGACTTTTTGCAGTGTAATCAGAACTGAAGAATTGCTTGAGCAGATTGAGGGGAAAGAGGTGTAAATTATCATGGCACTTACTTGTGATGCCTCAGTATTTGTAAAAATCCCATGTTATTTTACCGGGAAACTGGTGCTTGATACGGACAGAGAAAGGATCAGGCAGAAATTGGCCCCGTTCCTGATGGAGGAGCTTGGCTACAGGATTTCGGACTTCCAGCTTGACCGGGAAATCCTAATTGAAATAGACCGGCAGAAGGTACTCTGTCTGGCGGATTTAGTGGTGCATATTGACGGTCGCTTTCTTATGGTTATCAGGTGTGGACCGGGCTCTGTAGTTACCAGGGAATCCGGTACTATTGCGGTTGCCCGGCTCCTTGAGCCTGATTACATAATACCCTGGGCGGTCCAGGGCAGCCTTATTGAGGCTGCCCTGCTGGATGTCCGGGGAAAACGGGCAGTTGCCTATGGCTGGGATGCAATACCTTCCAGATCCAAGCTTATTGAAATGACCTCCGAGTGGCCGCCCCCACAGCTTCCGGAAAAGCGCATACCTGTGGAACGTCAGATTCTTTACTCCTATGATACACACGGGTGAAAGAACCGGTTAAAGACGTCAGGTGACGTCTTAATATGCAAGTAGTTGAAAGCGATTAGTTAAAGGTGTCCTGGTTACTCGCCTCATTCTCAGGCCTCCTGCTGAGCGTCTGTTTTCCACCTTTTTCATGTTTTCCCGCAGTTGCGCTGGCCCTTGTGCCTTTGATAGAGGCCGTATGGGGCAAGGGATGGCATTATGCCTGCCGGATGGGATTCCTGGCCGGTCTTGTCCATTTCGGCACGCTCCTATGGTGGATATCGCCTACTATTTCCCAGTACGGGAATTTGCCCGGTTGGGTTGCGTGGCCTGTATTCGGGTTGCTGGTGTGCTATCTGGCTATTTATCCTGCAATCTGGTCCGGTCTTGTGGGGTATTGGACTGCCGGCAGGTCTTGCCTGCCTTCATCACTTGCCCTTGCCGGGACCTGGACTTTACTTGAGTGGGCCAGGGGCCATGTGTTGAGCGGATTTCCATGGGGATATCTGGCATACACTTTGGAGCCTGTTCCATCCCTGATCCAGACAGCAGAGATTTGGGGATCTTACGGCCTTACTTTTTTGATTGTTTTGCTGAATGTATTGATCTGGAAGTTTTTTAAGGGCCTTCTGAATATAGGCGCAAAGGATTCGGTCTTTTTACATGGTAAGCGGGTAAGGCCGGCCCAACTGGGCCTGTTTCTGGTGTGCCTGGCGGGTCTATGGTTTGTCGGTGAATGGCGGATGGAAGAGATTGCTCATAATGATGATCGACTTCCTGAACTCAGAGTCGCTGCCATACAGGGTGCAGTCCCCCAGGACAGGAAGTGGGATCCGGCCTTTCAGGTTGCGACACTTAACACTTATGGTAAGCTCAGCTTAGAGGCCGTTGAAGGACTCGATAACTCGGAAGTGAACCGGGACAATGGGGGCAAGGCATTTCCCGGACTGATTGTATGGCCGGAGACTGCCACACCTTTTTATTTCCAGATTCCAAGTCCATTAAGTAAACAGGTCCGGTCCATGGCGAAGGACCTTGATGCTGCCCTGCTGTTCGGGAGTCCTGTGTATCGTTTTGATAGCGTAGGAAAAACAGAATACTTGAACAGCGTCTATCTCCTTGATCCTGATGGTGCCATTGCAGGAAGATATGACAAGAGGCACCTGGTTCCATTTGGGGA
>CBETWD010000264.1:0-2879 GCA_965539945.1 uncultured bacterium | reverse complement strand
ACACTGCTATGCCTGCGGTTTTGCTCAATCAGATCGACTAAATCTATGGCAAATCTGGGCGCAAATTCTACCAATTTATTTTTTTCCCGGCCCTTATTCAAAGTTAAAACAAGAAGTGATTTTGGGCAAGCCCATATTATGATTATACTGTAAAAAGCCCGAGATACATCCATTTATAGACAATGCTGAATGGTGAATTAAGGTATATGTCTTTTAAATCTTCTTCCACAATTCACCATTCAGCATTCAGCATTCAACATTAATTGTGCGTCGCATGGGACATGCCTTGCGTACTTCTTTCAGTCCACCTATACTCCAAATTACCATGATAGAAGATTCCCTCAAAAACCTGTTCCCCCCTTCCGCCCTGGAAGGGATTATCTCCCCCGAGATTAACCAGGATATTCCTCCTTCTGCCAGACATGTCTGGCAGGTCTCGGATCTTTTAGCCAAGGTCCAGGACAGATTGGAGCTTGATTTTGATATCCTGTGGGTGGAAGGAGAGATATCAAACCTTCGACAGCCTTCATCAGGCCATTGCTATTTTACCTTGAAGGATAATCGGTCCCGGATCAAGGCCGTGCTGTTCAAGTCCCAGGCTGCCCGCCTTCCTTTTGATCTGGAGGATGGCCAGTACGTAATCTGTTTCGGAAGGCTCAATATCTATACCGGCAGGGGCGATCTCCAGTTGGTGGTGGAAACCGTTGAACCAAAGGGAGAAGGGGCACTTCAACTGGCCTTTGAACAGCTAAAGGCACGCCTGGAAAAAGAGGGGCTGTTTTCTTCTGAGCACAAGCTGCCGCTTCCACTGCTTCCACAAAGGGTCTTTGTCATCACATCTCCCACTGGCGCGGCAATCCATGACTTTATCCGGAATGCCAAGGAACGCTATACAGGGGCAGGCATCGTACTCTGCCCGGCAAGTGTTCAGGGAGAAGGGGCTTCCGGAGAAATAATTGATTCCCTGAGAATTGCCCGGCATGTTGCTGAAAAAGGCGATGTTATACTGCTCACTCGAGGAGGTGGCTCGCCTGAGGATCTCTGGGCCTTCAACGATGAGACCCTGGCCCGGGAGATCTTCAATTGTACCATACCTGTTGTCTCGGCAGTAGGCCATGAGGTCGATTTCACGATTTCAGACTTTGTGGCGGATCACAGGGCCGCCACCCCCACTGCAGCGGCACAGCTCCTTTTTCCCCGCAGGGCAGAGCTGATGGACAAGGTCGCAATCCTTACCAGGAGAATGATCCTTTCAAGTCACAACAGGTTAAAAATCAATCAACAGGCGGTTCAATTACTCCGCCATCAACTCAAGGATCCTAGAAAAAAACTTGTGGAGCAGAGACTTCGTCAGGACGACCTTTATGCCAGGCTGTTAAGAGTCATGCAAAAAAAGATTGGTTTCTGGTCCCAGGGATACCTGAACCTGCGTGAAAGGCTCGTGGTACACGAACCGGGAAGACAGCTTGCCCTGGCCAAAGCCGAATCCTGCTCTCTGTCGAGGCGTTTGGTCCGGGCCGGATCGGTCTCTATTGAGATGAGATGCCAAACCCTTGCCACATTGTCCGGAAAGCTAAACGCAGTAAGCCCGCTTGCAGTCCTTGCCAGGGGGTATAGTCTGGTTTATCGGACATCCGGAGGGAAACTCATAAAACGAGCTGATCAGGTGGCAGAAGGTGAACGTCTCCTGATAAGACCTGAAAAGGGTGCTATACTCTGCAAGGTATTGTCCACTGGAAAAAACCAGAACAAAGTACTATCTGAAACTGAATTAAGCGATTAGCTGTTAGCCATTAGCGTTTGGCTTTGAAAAATGGTTCATCACGGATTAGTGTGGTAATCCGTGATGAACAGCTATTAGCATTTAGCTTTTAGGTGTTAGTAACCTATTTGGAAAACAGCAACAAATTAACCGCTAAAAGCTAATCGCTAAAAGCTAATAGCTAATTTTGTAATAGCAAAACATCCTGTAATCATTAAACTAATAGCTAACCGCTAAAGGCTAATCGCTCAATTTAGATGATATCAATAAAACAAAGATTTCTCTCATGCCTGCTCATGTTTTTTATGATGTGTTTTTTTTCCATCTGGAGCTGTGACCTGGAGGTAGAGGCTGGATCGTATCCGGTTTCGGTAAGTATGGAACCAGATAAGATTCCTCTGGGAGGCATCGCACTGGCCACCATAAAAATAAATGACAGAATAAAACTCCTTGATGTCAAATTTCTTGGAACAAAAATCCCATACCACCTTGATCCAGCCAGCCGGGATTACTTTGTACTCATTGGAGCAGGTCTTGATTGTAAGCCTGGAACCCATATCCTGACTGTCAAATGGCAAGGGCCTGATGGCTCTGACCTTTATTCCCACGAAGTCCGGATAATGGCAAGAACCTTCCCGGAAGAACGTCTTTCCGTACCGGAGCGCATGGTGGAATTTCCCCCGAAAATCCTGGAGCGGGTGCTAAACGATCAAAAGGCAGTAAGAGAAACATGTAACAAAATTTCAAATAATCTTTACTGGAAAAGGCCTTTTATATGGCCTGTAAATTCCAAAATTCTCAGTCAATTTGGATTCAGGCGGATATTCAATAACAAGCCCAGAAGCCCTCACTCAGGAGTGGATTTAAGGGCCCCTGAAGGTACTCCTATCCTCGCCTCCAATTATGGAAAAGTGACCATGGCCAGAGACTGTTATCTAAGCGGAAAGACAGTTGTCCTTGATCATGGCAAAGGCCTTTACACCCTTTATGCGCACCTTGTCAGTTATAAAGTCAGCGAGGGACAAGAAGTGGAACGAGGCCAGATTGTTGGTCTTGCCGGGTCCACCGGACGGGCCACGGGGCCCCATCTCCACTGGGGAGTGAGCCTCCTGGGCAA
>CBETWD010000263.1:0-2879 GCA_965539945.1 uncultured bacterium | reverse complement strand
CGAACAACATGCCCTGAAAAGTCCGCAATCTTTCCAGGAACTTGCTTCTTGACTGGAACCGGCTCTGGGTGTCCTTGAAATTGGAGAAATCCCCGAAGACGCCCTCATGGTCTACAAAAAGCGTTATGATTTCATAACCGGTTCGGGCCTCAAAGGCATAATCAAGGGCTGTCATCTCTTTCTGCGTAAATGGATCACGAATCCTGTTTCCATTGTAGCATTGCTCGGATGTAACATCAGAAAGCGAAAAACGCCTTACTCTGGAATTGCATCTTGCAGCAACCGCATCCACGCAGTCGATGCCGGTCTGGATATCAGAGACGTTGAGCACGCAACTCAGGCCCAGGTTTTCTTGACGCAGACGGTGGTAAACAGCCCCCAGTTCCATAAGCTTGCTTCTGTCCTGATTCTTGATGGCCAGCTTTCCCATTTCTGTTTCCGGAAGGTAGATCTCTCCCATCCCATTTTGGGCAAACATGCTTTGGGCCTGGTAGGCTGCGGCCTTGTGAATCATCTCGGAATTGACGGTTACGTTTGCCCCGCCGTTTTTCTTTAGAGTGTTGTTGATGGCCATAAAAATCGTATTCTTGATAAGACCGCCGGTAAAGACGTATTTTTTCGCAAACTCTCGAAAATCTACATCACTGGCTATTGTGACTGTGGGTGGCACAAGGGCCTTCCATATCTCGGTCCGCTGTCCTTCATCAGGCAGAATGAATGGGACTTTCATGGAAATCCGGCGGTCAAGGGCCGGATCAAGATCGACTACCTTATTTGTGGCCATGATGGTGATACATTGCGATTTTTCGATTTCGATAAGAAAGGTCCTGCTGTCATGACTGTCTTCTCTCAGTAGATCATCGCACTCGTCCAGGAACACGATGCAGTTTGAAAGCCGGGCTTCCCTGAACATATATTTGATGGCGTCTTCAAAGCTGAGGTCATAGTTGTCAAGGCCATCAACATTCAGGCTGAGCAACGGCATGTTGAGATGATTTGCCAGGGCATGGGCCAGCGCGGTTTTGCCCGTGCCCGAGGGACCATGGAAAAGAAATGAGAGCCCTGTTCCGTATCCATAAAACTCATCAAGAGAAAGTTCCGCGCCTTTTTCGCCGCGAATGGCATAACTTCCGGCCAATTGGACAGTATCCTGCTTAAGACCCGGCTCCAGCACGACTTGATCCAATTGAACATTGGCCTTCTCAGTAGAGATGCACATAAGGTCTGTATTATATCTATAATTATCGCCAAGGATATATCTTGTTATCCTTTCGTGTAGTTCCATCTCAGCATCAAGGATATTTGGATTACTAAAGATGTTGTTTGTGATGATAATTTCATGTTTTACCAACGGACTATCAATGCTGAAGTACTTTCTTTTAAGTATCTGATCCCGGTAACCGGAGCACAGTATTGAAAGAATGGTGCCGACAGTCAGTCCGTCATCACTGACATGCCAGTGGTCAATATGACTCGACTCAATCTTGTCCTTGAATCCCAGACTGGTATTGCTTATGAAAAAGAGCAGGAGGATAGACCGCTCAAACTCATTAAGGCCGTAGTTGACACACAGCAATTCAAAGTTCAGTTGTATTCCTCTTGCAAGCGAGTTTCTGACCATTTTACGCTGACTTTCTTCATGCTCGGCAAGCACATCCTCGAAATTACCCCTTGCATGATGTCCATCTGCCTCTATCAGCGGGGGCATATCTTCCATGTCAGTAGGTTCGGAAAGCTTTTTTATGCGGAAATATGCAGCGGCTAACCGCATTTCTGCTTCCACCTCCAGGGCCTGGAGATATTCCAGATTGTCCTTGAAATATTCTCCGTCTTGCTCGACATATCTGACTTCGTCAGCAAGAACGATATTAAAGGGTCCTGTGGTCTCTGATTCTGAGTGAAGACAACTCATCAGGCTGTTCATGATAAGCTCCTTTTTAGATTCCGCATGTCAAGTTTTAAAACTGGTTCAAGCAGCGATCTGCCGCTGAACCGGTTCGACAATGTCGGCTATGCCGTACTTAACGGTCTCTTCCGGAGACAGCCATGTGTCCACATCCCGCAACAGATACTCTTCCAGTTCCTTTTTCGATCCCACACTGGTGTAGCGGAGATAGTGGTCAACGATCCTCCTGTGCTCCATGTCCTCCTCCTTGCGATTTGCCAGCAACTGGCTGTGATTCCCCGCCCTTATCCAACTGAACCGGTGGGAGAGAATCGAGGTCCGGGGAGTAATCACTCTCCGTCCCTTGAGCCCGGACATGAAAAGCAATAGCCCCATAGAGGCGATCATCCCGATTCCAGTGGTGTAAATCGGGATGCGTGACCACTCCATGATGTCAATAATGGCAAAAGCGGCCGGACATGAACCGCCGGACGAGTTGATAATCATCTGTATGTGGTCCACTTCACTCTTTATGTTATTTTCTATGATCTCTTTGCACACGCTCTCCGACATACTGTCATCTATCTCGCCTGAAAGGTAGATGATCCCGTAATCCTTTAAGCTACGTTCTTCCTGATTTGTGCCTTTCTTGCTCATTTTATTTTCCTTTTTCTATCTGATTTCGGGCTGCTCAGGCATACTTAAGCAATGCTCTTCTGCCCTTTAGATAAAAGATATTCACCGAGTGTGACGATAATGGCCGTATATAAGGATCCATAATCTTGAGATTTGGCTGTATTTTACCATGAGTTATTAAGAAGTTAACCATAGCCTTGTTAACTTATTGAAAGCACTGGATCTTATCCGTAGATCCCAGGGGACGACCATTGATGAAATCGAATCCATGGGATCAATCATGGGGCTTGTGACAGTAGGGCACAGGAATTTTGCAGGAAGCCGGGTTGACTTAACTAAATCAAAGAGCTAAAGAAAC
>CBETWD010000262.1:0-2880 GCA_965539945.1 uncultured bacterium | reverse complement strand
CCAAAATCAATCACGAAAGCACGAAACAAGACATAAAAAAGATTAACGTCCAACATCGAACATCGAACGTCCAACATCGAATGAAAAACGAATATCCAATACCGAACATTCAACGGCTATTTCTGTTTCTTCATCTTTTTAGTAGTTTATCTTTTCCTATTCGACGTTCGATGTTGGACGTTCGATGTTCGATGTTCATCTTTTAGCAGTTCATTGGTCCATCCAGAGACTTCCCTTTCGTGTTTTCAATCTTTCGTGCTTTCGTGATAATCCCTTTCTTTGCCTATAGGCCCTATTTCTCTGTCTTGGCCGTAGCCCTCATGATCACGGCGAGTTCCTTGATCTCACCCAGGTCCTGGGTCATCATGGCCCAGCCGTACCAATAGGCATAATCCGGATTGACATGGAAGAAGCCCTGGTAGGTCCGCATCCTGTGCTTCATGTACATCTGGAAAAGGACCTGGTCTATATGAGACATCTGGTCCATATTTCCACCGCCGGTCCTCATAAAATACAGAAAGTCCGGATAGGCAAAGGAATAGTTTTCGGGTTTCTTGATAATGCCGTCCTTGTACAGGGCAGCCACTGTCTCAATACCTTCTGCCATGAGTCGATCGGCCTTCTGCATCATGGAATCACCCATTGCGAGCTGCTCCCGGGCATACTGCTCTGAGTGGCATTTGCTGCAGGTCTTGATCATTTTCTCACGTTCAGTGAGCCACGCCTCCTCGGTCAAACGGACCATGTCCACGGATTTTACTGCATCCAGGCGTGCAGTCGGCTCTCCTGTCTCAGGGCTCAAAACGCCAAGGGCCTTGAGGATGGTCACCCTGTCAGCGGCCCACTGCTTGTCCTCAGGAAGGGGAAGTCTTACACCAAGGAAGCCCCAGGCAGTCCTGTTGGTATGGTTTCCATCCGGCATGTGACATAATTGACAAGTGGGTGCTGCGGCGTTTTCAGGGAGTCCACCCTTTTCTTTTACAAAATAACGGGTGCCGTGCTTTGCACTGCTCCACATCTCCCACTGAGGATGGTCGTATCCCATATGGCACTGCTGGCAGGCCCTGGGATTAAGGGCTTCCTTCTTGGAGAAGCTGTGCCTGGTGTGGCATTCATCACACGAGTTGTTCTGGTAACGATAGCCTTTTTCGCGTTGTTCCTTTTTCTGGGCCTCGGACTTGATCCCCATGTTGTGGCAGCCACCGCAACCCCTGCCCCCTTCCATCAACTCGTCAGGCTCGACATGGGTAACCGGCATGGCGTTCAAGGATGACCAGCCAAAGTTGTGCTTGCCTTTTGCGAACTGGTTGAACCTCTCTTCATGGCATTGGGCACAGACATGTTCATCAGGCATCTGAGCCAGTTCGGCATCCTCGGCCCCCTTATGATTCTCTCCATGACAGACCGAACAAGTCACGTCCTCTTTACTATGCTTACTGGATTCCCAGTCTGCTACCTGCCCGGGAGAAATATCTCTGTGACAGGTGATACAGGCCTCTTCAGCTCCGATTGCCATGCCTGTGAAACAGAACATGGCGATAGAGCACCCCAATACAATGAACCGCGTTTTTTTCATGACGCATCTCCTAATAATGCTTTAGTATTTCTATTTAACTTTAAACAATGACATAAATAGGTACGGACAATTCCGGCCCTATGTTCAAAGTATAGGAATTTCCATTTTGGGACAGGATCAACAGGATAATCAGGATAAATAAAAATCATGAGATCCACGGTCCTGAGTGGAAAAAATCTTTAGAGATGTGTGTGCGAAGGGGGGCTACTGATGGAATAGAGTGTGGATTAAGAACATACCATATGGAGAAAAACGCAATTGGTGACATGAAAGTCCCTATATGTCCTCGCATGGTTATTCGTTTGAGTATTTAATGTAGATGCTTTACAGATATGTTCCACCTTGAATCTATTAATACATATCTGTTATCACCCTCAAACAGGAACGTCAATATGTTTTGAATCTGCCGAACCAATAATCGGACCGTATCCAAGACACTCCCTTGCGTGCTCACACCAGTTCGCGCACCCCTGGTTAAGCCTGGGATTCTGCATGTTGTGACCACAGCTTAGGCAGCGTCGCCTGGCGTCGTCTTTGAAAAACTCCACCATGCAACCACATTTAACGCAAGGTATTTCAAAAACATCGCCGGGCTTCCAAAACGCAGTATCCTGTCCTGGGCATATTGTTTTAGCCATGATTTCATCCTTATCCGTCCACGGGATTGCAACGCCCATTTTACCGCAACCCACCGAACTGTAAGCGTTTACAGGGTACTGCAGATGCGAGGCGTACGGGTACGCAGACGTACTCCCTGTACTTCAAGTGCCAGGCAACAAAGCAGATGCGGTGCTCTGTGAACGCTTACTTTCATCCTTCAAATACGCTTACTAAATCAGAGAGCATGTTTCTTGAGAGATATTCCCTGGTCTGCTGATCGACCTGTTTGAGCAGATCTCCGAAAATACACCTTCCTCCATGACAAATAGGCTGACCCAGAAGACACTTCGTCTCTTCAAGCCGACCTTCAATGGCTTCGTAAACTTCCAGCAGGCTGATTTCCCGGGCAGACCGTTTAAGGACAAATCCACCTTTAGGGCCACGCATGGAGCTGACGAGTCCTGCTTTGGCCAGCCGTTGCATGACTTTGGAAAGATGGGCCTCAGAACTCCTAAGTGTGCCGGCGATTTCCCTGCTCGGTACAATCCGACCTGATTCGCTGGCAAGAAATACCATTGCATGTATGGCCATAGAAGCGGCTTCTGATATTTTTATTATATTTGCCATAGGCACTTCATGGTTTAATTAAGCATTCTGGTATTCTAATACTCATATACCTCTTAAATATCGTTGTCAAGGTATTT
>CBETWD010000261.1:0-2882 GCA_965539945.1 uncultured bacterium | reverse complement strand
CATAATTGCTCGGCCACGAATTGTGGCAATAGACGGATTACAACCTATCATACTCCTCTGGTTCGACATCTGGCGCTTTTGCCAACACCGACAGTAATTTCTCCCGACTTCCCCGCTTGGCTCTTCTCCCCAAATAGTCCAACGCATTCAACGAGGCTATCTTCTCGGCAACAGCAATCGTGACAAACTGATTCATCGAGACACCTTCTACTTTGGCGACCTCTTTCAAATCACCGTACATTGACTTGGGGAGCCTTAAACTCATCATACTCATTTTAATTCACCTATCTCCTGCAAGAATTCTTTTGGCGTAGCCACTTTCAGTCCAAATTTTTCTGCACCAGCAAAATCTTTCCGGTTGTACGTTACAATGTAACTGCATCTTGCAGCCACAGCCAATTCCAACACCAATTCGTCTCCTGCATCACGGAGTTGGGGACGCCAAAGAAAGTAAATTTTATGGTGATGCGATAAAGCGCACAAAGCATCAATCAAATCGGTCACATCTTCTTGAGTTAATCTCAAGACATTATTTTGGCAACGAAGTACATACTCATATTCAAGTGCTAATGACACAGACAGATGGATTTCAAAGCACCCTGTTCCGATTAGAGACATCAATTTCGCCGAAGCCCCTCTTTTGGAACGTTGAGCTGAGATGATAACGTTGGTATCAAGAACTATGTCTGGTGTTTTCATAGTGATATTATAAACGATATTGAATACAATATCAATTCTCCCTGACTTGTTGTCCAACCTTTGATTCCGGTTTGGACTGCAGCGGCAATTGGCGCTTCAGCCGCACGCGGGTGAAACGACTCGACCATCAATCACCAAAACGACATAAAGCCAAGACCGCCAACAACAAGACCCTCGCCTTCAGTGTGTCGGCTGGAACCGCTTGTGTACGCCCGGCATGGGCGTGAACTTATGGGCGCGGTGGGGATCGAACGATTTCAGGATGCTTGTTGTTGGATGATATCATTCACTTCATCGGCAAAATCGCACAAGGGCTGGGAGTTATTGTCAAGGAGATAGAGCTGGGACCCAGGATGACCCTGGCGGGCCAAGCCGAACCGCTGGAACTGGGTGAGGTCCTGCACACCTTCCTGGCCGCGGACCGCACTACCTGCGTATTAGGGGACATTGCTACAAAGCTGCGTTATTTGACAACATTCCATATACCCCATTCCATATACCTTCAAACGGTCATGGGGGTCAGGTCTTCACTATTAGGTTTGAGAATTAGAGGATTCCACTCTTTTATATCCGGCAGACCTCATCATGAGGCCCTAACAGAACGAACTTGATGGTTTTGTCCAGTGTTTCCCGGCACTCCGAGCAAGCCACGACAGCATCGTCGCCTTTTTTCCGGCACACTTCGCAGTACAGGTAGATGATGATGAAATTGCGCTTCACAGGACATGAATAAAACCCCTGCAAGTTACCCTTCAACGGTTCGCCAATGGCAATCGGGTTTTCAATTATCATGTCGACCTTTTTCTTGACCAGTTTCTTGATCGAGGCGTGCTTTTTAACGGTCTTCAGGAAAGCGGCTTCAAATTTGGTTTCCATTAGTCCCCGAAGACCTCATCGTATGAATGCCATTGTGCGGTTCCGGTGTGCAGTTTGGCCTGAGCATCTTCCATCGCCTGCTGAAAGGCCGGGTGGGCGAGAATTTTTTCGATATATTTGCCCTCGACACGCCGCTTCAGGGCCAGCAGGTATTGCGTGACCATATCCGCTACCGAAGTGCGATTTTCAGCAGCAAAGACCTTGGCGAATTCGGCGAGGTCTTGGTCGAGACTTACATTAAGACGAGTTTTAGGCATAACAAATCTCCTTTATATTTACTTCCATTATGCGCACAACAGGAACAAACGTCAAAAACTAAGAGTGATCTAGGGCCAATTTATACAATATATTTTACCGGCACCATCTTTCCAGGACTTCCGCGTCCAATCCCCCGTCCCGTTCCACTCGAGAAGAAGCCGCATAAACGGTTTGGGGACTCACACCAAGCTTTTCGGCAAGTACCCGGCCACTTTGTCCCAAATAATGCATCCAAACATAACATAAAACAGCTCTGGCACGTGATACATTCTCAGACCTGCCTACCCCAGACAAGGCATGACTACTGACTCCCATATCTTTGGCAATGCGTTTCTTCAGCCTCAGCCAAGCACAAAACGCATTTTCATTGGTTTATTTTTGTTTTTTGGGGTATTGTTCTTTATAAGCTAGCTGGCAATTTGGACGTCGATGAGGATATTCGCTCAAAAATGCTTTACGTCGGAAATTTCTGGTCTACGTCTGATTTTTAGAAAAAGGTGAAGGTCCCGTTGCAAGCAATTTTATCAAAGCCATATTCTGAAAAGCTTCTCAAAGATGAACTTGAAGCATTGATGAATTTTCAAGCAAGCCAATTCAGGATTATTTATAAAATTTCAGAAAAGTATCTGATTGAAGTCATCGCCACAGGTCCTCGGTAGCACATATATAAGGAGACATTTAGGATAATTTTTCAATGGCTCAAAAGTTGATACCAAAGGAGCATCACCCGATACTCCATAGACACTGACCACAGGGAATAAGGATGTCCGGCAATATCACCAGTCAAAATAGTTTCAAGAACGAGATCGTCGAGTCTATAGACAGCATAGGTGACTGCTGAAAGGGCCTCGCGGGCGTAGGACTGCGCCTGAGGAATCCTGCAACACCAATGGGTTACAAGATGGAAACCCTTATTGACTATGAGACCCTGTCAAAAATGAAAAAGCTCCTAAAGATAGTGGGAGGAAGGATCCTTTTAAAAGAGTCCCATTGCACCTTTGTCAGACTAATAATAGAAAAGGGCCTCAACACTCACACATGAAGAAAGG
>CBETWD010000260.1:0-2904 GCA_965539945.1 uncultured bacterium | reverse complement strand
TTACTTATACTGTCAATGTGTTATACTGCATTCTCCTTTAACATCACCTGGTGGAATCCTTGACGTATATTCAAAAAAATGGTATCCGAGCGAAGCAAAAAATACGTTTGAGTTCATGAGTTAGTGCTGTATGTCGGGGCGTGGCGCAGTCTGGAAGCGCACCTGAATGGGGTTCAGGGGGTCGGAGGTTCGAATCCTCTCGCCCCGACCAGTTGAATGTTATATTTGATTTTACAGCCATTCCATAGTTACGGTCATCTCGGCCCACTTTTGCAGGTTCAGTGATGATCCTGGCCTTTCTGAGTGATTTCGGATTAAAGGACCCTTATGCGGGGATAGTCAAGGCAGTCGTGCTTGGCATCAATCCCGCCCTGCGTATTGTGGACATCAGTCATCAAGTTGCCCCACAGGATGTCATAGGCGGGTCCTTTGTCCTGGGATCGGCTTTCAGGGAATTTCCCTCTGGAACCGTCTTTCTCGCTGTAGTTGATCCGGGTGTCGGGTCTCAAAGGATTGGTCTCCTTGCCGTTACGGAGCATTACACGTTTCTGGCACCGGACAACGGTCTTTTGAGTATGGTGTTCCGATATTCTGAAAAAGTAACCTGCTTCAGCATAGAGAATAGTCACTATTTCAGACGTCCGGTCAGTGACACATTCCACGGAAGAGATATCTTTGCCCCTGTTGCTGCCCATCTGAGCCTTGGAGTGGAGCCACACTCCTTTGGCCCTCCCTGTCCGGACCCTGTTCGGCTTCCATGGCCCGAACCGGTTATCAGAGACCAATATATCAAAGGCGAAGTAATACATGTAGATGGCTTTGGAAGCCTGATTCTCAACATACCCGCTGACCTCATCCAGCACAGGGAACCTGTTAGAAAACAGTTCAAGGTCAATATCAAGGGGATGGAATTATCCTTACTCAGCACTTACTCAGACGCGGCCAAAGGTAAACCTCTGGCCCTTATTGGCAGCTCCGGTTTTCTGGAGGTAGCTGTGAATCAGGGAAGTGCGGCGGAAATGTTTAGTGCTGGTGCCGGTGAACCGGTTGTTGTTCAGAACAAATATGGGGTAAGCCGGTAACGAGTGTGCTTGAGTTCCTGTTCAGATGAGTAAATTCTCTATAGTCTCCTTCAGCTCCTGTATTTCAAAGGGCTTGGAAAGAATACGGTCGGCCTTTTTTTCATGAGCGAGTTCTTCAGCGTGATATCCGTAACCGGTAATGGCAATTACAGGTATGTTCGGATGACTTTGTTTAAGAACGGAGATGATGCCTATGCCGCTGACGTATGGCATAGTTATGTCAGTTATTACAAGGTCATAGTCTCTGCCCTTAATTTCCTTTAGGCCCTGCAGTCCGTCACCTGCTGTAACGACCTCATAGCCGAAATAAACCAGGTAATCCTCCAGCATACTACGGACTTCCTGATCATCTTCGATAACTAGTATGCGTTTTTGATCTTGTCCCATTTTTCTACACAATCAGAAAATCCTATTAATGTAATACTCGGCATCCTTCATTCACCAGTTTACACTTTTTTCGAAAAAGCGTGTATTGTCAAGTTGAATACTGATGTCGAAACTGGAAATTAGAAATTAGGTAACATATATACATTTTTGTGTTTTTTCCAATTTCACTGCCAAAATACAGAATCAACAAAATGTAAACCACTTTTTACTTGGCGTGAAGGGTGCCATTTATATTTTCTAATCCCTCAATTCATTATCTATATTTATGGATTTGATGTCAACCTTTATACCTCTGCATTGCCCAATCTTTAACACTGATTTATCATGTCATTATGGAGCAAAATATTTCTAACATAGTCCGAGCACGTAGAACTACCCGTGTCATTCATGTTGGGGATGTGGCCATTGGCGGCGATTACCCCATTGCGGTCCAGTCTATGACCAACACAGATACAAGAGATGTCCCCGGCACGGTTGCACAAATTCACCGTTTGCAGGAGGTCGGGTGTGAAATTATAAGGGTGGCAGTGCCTGATACTGCTGCCGCTCAGGCGATTTCAGAAATTAAAAAATCAATTTCCATACCCATTATTGCAGATATACACTTTGACTGGCGTCTGGCTGTGGTCTCGATCGAAGCTGGTGCCGACTGCATAAGGATAAATCCCGGAAATATCGGGGGTCGGAAAAAGCTGGTGCGAGTAGTAGAAAAGGTCAAAGAATACGGAGTATCTATGAGGGTGGGGGTCAACGCGGGCTCCCTTGAAAAGGACATCAGAAAAAAATTCGGCGGTCCAATACCTGAAGCCTTAGTGGAAAGCGCCATCAGAAATATCGGCCTTGTAGTTGATATGGGCTGCGAGTCTATCAAGATCTCCATAAAATCTTCAGACGTCCTTAATACAGTGGATGCTTACCGTCAGTTGTCTCGGAAGACGGATTTTCCTCTGCATCTTGGTGTAACTGAAGCAGGAGGGCTTATCCCCGGAACAGTCAAGAGCAGTGTCGCCCTTGCGGTCCTTTTCATGGATGGTATAGGTGATACTATGAGGGTTTCGCTGACCAGAGATCCGGTAGAAGAGATCCGGGTCGCATACGAGATCCTTCGAGCACTGAACATAAGGCAGCGGGGTCCGGAAATAATTTCATGTCCCACATGTGGTCGATGTGAGATAGACCTCTTTTCTCTGGCTTCAGAGATAGAGCGCAGGGCGCAACGGATTCCGTATTCATTAAAGCTGGCTGTAATGGGATGCATAGTAAACGGCCCTGGAGAGGCCAGAGAAGCGGATATTGGCCTTGCAGGCGGAAAGGGAGTCGGTCTTATCTTCAAAGGAGATCGCCTTTTGAAAAAGGTGCCTGAGCAGGAACTCCTGGAAACGTTTTGGGCAGAGGTAGAGCGGTTAGTGGAAATCGAAAGACAAAAGGTCGAAGA
>CBETWD010000259.1:0-2930 GCA_965539945.1 uncultured bacterium | reverse complement strand
TTTGGTGCAAAGCAGATGGAATTCTAAGGTCTACGACCTAGACAGGCTATTTGAAAAAGCCCTCAAAAGTGATCTCTTCCCGGGAGCCGTACTGACAGTAGCAACCGGCGGAGAAGTTGTGTTTAAGGCCGCCTGGGGTGGAATCACCCATGTTCCCTGGTCTGCAAGGGTCAATCCCAGTACGGTTTACGATCTTGCATCCCTTACAAAACCCCTTGCCACTGCACTTTCTGTCATTGCCTTGGTGGAAAGGGGTAAATTACACCTTGATGACACTCTGGGGTCATTTCTCTCCGAAGTACCGTTGGACAAAATTCAAATATCCATCCGTCACCTTTTAGGCCATACATCCGGGCTCCCAGCCTATAGACCATTTTATAAGGAATTAATTCACCTGGCGCCTGATTCACGGCTTTTGGAAATGAAAAAACTCGTCCTGGCCGAACCCTTGGTATCTCCCCCTGGAACACAGGCCGAATATAGCGACCTTGGGTTTATGCTCCTCGGCTGGGTAATAGAAAACCTCACAGGCAAAGGCTTGGCAGATGCTGCACAAGAGTTGGTATTTGAACCTTTATACGTAAAAGGTCTATATTTCCACTTAATAAGCACCCCGGCAATTGGGCAAATCTCCCATAAGGTCCCTCTGACAAAGGGGGAAAGAAAGGATTTAAAAAATAGGTGTTGCAATGGGCTTGTAGCGCCTACAGAGGTATGTCCATTCAGGAAAAGGGTTGTCTGCGGCGAGGTCCACGACCTGAATGCCTGGGTTATCGGGGGAATTTCAGGCCATGCAGGTCTTTTCGGAACTGCAGGATCAGTGGCAAGACTCCTCCTGAGACTTCTTGATATTTATAAGGGCAGAAGCAATGTCCCTAATTTTCCAAAAGGACTCCTTCAGGACTTTTGGCGTATTCAAGGTTCTAACACCGGCAGCACGTGGGCCCTTGGGTTTGACACCCCATCTCCGGCCGGCTCCAGTGCAGGCAGCAGTTTTTCTCCTCGAAGTATAGGTCACCTGGGTTTTACAGGCACATCCTTCTGGATGGACCTGGAGCATGAGATATTGGTCGTACTCCTTGCCAACCGCACTTTTCCAAAAGCCGACAAAGAGAGTCAGGCCGAAATGCGCCAATTTCGGCCTTTGCTGCATGATTTGGTCAGGGGAATTTGGTGATTTGGTGATTGTGGAAAAATTGGGATCCGTGAGGTTAAGAAACTATTCAAAATCAATCACGAAAACACGAAGGTACGAAAACACGAAACAAGACATAAAAATTAAATTAGCCGCCTGCGGCGGGACTTTTTTTGACAGGATTTACAGGATTTACAGGATTTTTATTTATCCTGACAATCCTGTTCATCCTGTCTGAAAAATGGAAATTCCTATACTATGAACTTAGCGCCCTTCGGGCGGACTTTTGATTCCTGTATATTCCATAGCCTCCTGGTTACAGCCTGGACAACCAAGAATAGGCATGAAACCTTCCTTGTAAGTCCCCTCGAAATCCGCCAGCCCCAGCTCAAAATCAATAATGGCTTCGTTTACCCATATCTCACACTTACACTGGGAACAGCGATAGTTGTATTCCTCCGGTAGGGGACCGAAGGGTCTGTCCTCCTCTATATCCGCCAAAGTCCACTGGTTCGTACTTGCCTGCTTTAATGTTTTCCCACTCATCGTAAATCGTCCCGTATCTTGGGTGCCAAATCTTCCAAAGATCCATCCCCCGACCACAAAAACGACATCTCAACGGATCTCGACCACTCATTGCCTTGTAGCGTTCTCGGTAACTCTTGCTTTTGACCACCTCATAAGCGCCTCTGATCACCCGACCTGCTTTGCGCAACCCCTCTCTTATCCCTGCAACCCACTTCTTGAACGTCTTGGTCGCTTGCAATCCATAGTAACGTATCCGCTGAAATCCCTTGGGCATAATGTGCTGAACCATCCGTCCGATAAAGGTCAACACATTCACTGTGACCACTTCTTTGCCCCTTGTCTGATGATCCTTGTACCAGTACGTGACTTCCTTGCCCATATAACGAATTATCCGTCTGAGGGCTATCGGCGGAGAAGCTACATATTTTGCCAGGTATTTCGCCAATCCACGGCATTGCTCCGGAACCTTGCCCCTGGTTACATGGGCGACAAGTCCCTTCGGATACCTCCTGTACAGTTCATCGACTGCCAACTTCATCTCATTGCTTGGCACCACCTGCTTCAACATCTTGAATAGATGATATTGCCACTTCTTATGAATAATCTCATACGGAAAATACCTCAATTCCAACCACTTGCCAGTCTCCTCGTTGATCCCTCCACTCGTCATGATGATGTGAAGATGGGGATTGTATCTGCCTGAACGTCCATGGGTCTGAATCACTACAATGGCTCCAATCTTTACCTCTTGCTTCACACCTCTACCAACGACCTCCTCCAAACACTCATACCCACTACGCATCAACGCCGACAAAAGTCTCCCCTCCCGCCGGTCTCGATAGAAGTAAATCCTCAGTTGCTCCGGTACCGTTAAAATCATGTGCCGGTATCTCAACCCAGGCCGTAAAACACGGCTGACCTGAGCCACAAAATCATCCGTATACCCCTTGGAACACGACAGACAAAAGCAGCTCTTGCACGTAAAGCAAACCCGCCGCAAATCCTTGCCACAATGCGAACACAGGTATTCACTATAACCACCCCCTTCCCTTCCACAGCCCAGCATCTTCTGCACCACCTCGTCGTAATACTCAATACTATACGATGGATGGCGCTCCTTAAATTCATCCCAATGATCCTCAAAAATACGGCAAAAAGTATTCCGGCCGGTCCCTGCCACCTCATCACCGCCCTCTGACTATCCGTTCACCCCTTATATCACAATCGCGCTGACTTCATTGAGAAAAAATGGAAATTCCTATACTAT
>CBETWD010000258.1:0-2958 GCA_965539945.1 uncultured bacterium | reverse complement strand
AAACATGATTCCGCTCAGGGCGACGTTTCCAACCATAGGTGTTGTGTGGTATGGTGATCTTGAAAAAGAGGGGAAAATATAATTATTGTTTGGGCTTCTGACAGGAGAAATAATAGTGAAAACGGCTTCTTCCTTACTGTACATTGTTGTTGCATGTGTCTTTAGCTTGATATTCGTTGTTAATATTGCTCAGTGCAATCAGGGAGGCCCAATGGATACTTTCCAGGTATTTGCGGTGGGAAAGGTAAAAAAGGATTCAGGAATTACGACCATAGAGATTTACAAGGAATATGCCGATGCCCTTTTGGGGCTGGATCAGTTTTCCCATGTAATAGTGCTGTATTGGTTTCATAAAAACGATACCCCTGAGAAAAGGAGTATCTTGCGTGTCCATCCCAGACACAATATGAGCAATCCTTTAACAGGTGTGTTTGCCTGCCATTCCCCTTGCAGGCCTAATCTTATTGGTCTGTCGGTTTGTAAAATTCTATCCATTAAAGGCAACGTCATCCAGATTGATTCAATCGATGCCTTTAATGATTCACCGGTGATAGACCTTAAATCATATATTCCTTCCATGGATACAATACAAAATACCTTTGTCCCGAAATGGGCAACCCGGCCTCGCCTATCTCATCCATCAGAGATCGTCAAATAGTTGAGCCATTGAGCCGTTGAACCGAAAATCCGGAATACATAATACATGAAAGTGAAAGGAGAGAGAACTGATCCATTGGAGCGCATTGCTTTGGTCTCAACACCATGGTCTCTTTTTAGCCGTCCCTCTATTCAACTTGGAACGTTGAAGGCATATCTGAGCACGCAGTTTCCCGACTTGGAGGTAGCGGCCCATCACTTTTATTTAAAGGTAGCAGAGACCATTGGTTACAGGCTCTATCAGGTCATCTCTGAGAGGACATGGCTGGCGGAAACCATATATGCCGCCCTGCTATTCCCTGAGCGTCCTGAGCATATAGAAAAGGTCTTCTGCCGGGAGGCCTCAGGCAACCCACTTGCCCGCAAGGCAGGTCTCAAAACCCTGGCCGCTCAGGTTAAGAAGGTATCAGATGCCTTTATTGACAGCATAGACTGGGGAGCCTTCGGCCTGACTGGTTTTTCAGTATGCCTTTGTCAGCTCACATCCGCCCTCTATTTTATCAAGCGCATCAAACGAAGGTTCCCGGATCTCTATATTGTGATAGGCGGGTCTATGTTTGCAGGAGAATCAACCCGGAACCTGTTCCGGGTTTTTCCCCAAGTGGACTTTGTGGTCAATGGTGAGGGCGAGCTCCCTCTGGGCCGATTGGTTCGTCATCTCAGAGATTCCCAAAGCCATGAGGAGATACCTCCTATCCCGGGGATTGTCTCGCAGAAAGCCGCAAGTAATGACACCCCGTTTTCCTTCAGCCAAATGGAGACCCTGAGTAATCTCCCACCTCCTGACTATGATGACTATTTTGATCTGCTCAAGACATTCAGTCCGCAAAAGACCTTTTTCCCGACTTTGTCAGCCGAGATATCCCGGGGATGCTGGTGGCGTCGGCCACAAGGTGCTGCGAAATACTCAGGATGTGCCTTTTGCAACCTGAATCTCCAGTGGAGCGGTTACAGGTCAAAGAGCCCATTGCAGGTGGTCTCTGAGATCGACAACCTGACTACAAAGCATAAGATACTCTCTGTGGCCTTTATGGATAACCTGCTTCCGATAAAGGAGTCAGGAGAAATTTTTTATAGGCTTAGCAGGCTGAGCAAGGACTTTCGCCTGTTTGCCGAGATACGGGCCACAACCCCCAGGCATATTTTGGAGGCAATGCAGGTCGCAGGGACGCATGAGGTCCAGATCGGTATTGAGGCCCTTAGCACAAGGCTGCTTAAAAAGCTCAACAAGGGGACCACGGCCATCCAGAACCTGGAGATTATGAAACACTGCGAAGAACTCGGTATAGTAAATGTCTCAAATCTGATACTCCATTTTCCCGGCAGTGATCTTCTTGATGTGGAGGAAACCTTGCGGAATCTTGAGTTTGCTCTGCCATTTCGTCCTTTGAGGTTTGTCCACTTCTGGCTCGGTCTTGGAAGCCCTGTGTGGCAGGATCCCAGTGTCTTTGGGATCAAAGCGGTTTCCAACCATCCGAATTATGCTGCCATATTCCCGCCACATATTTTCAGCTCCATGAGTTTTATGATTCAGGCCTATCGTGGCGAGCTTGGGCTTCAAAAAAAGATCTGGCAACCAGTCAAGAAAAAGATAGGGGCATGGGAAAAGGGGTATGCCGAACTTCACAGGGGTCCTTTACGCACACCCATCCTTAGCTTCCGGGACGGCCGGGATTTTTTGATCATACGCCAGAAGCGGGTTGGCGCCGAACCATCGACGCACCGCCTTGTGGGAACATCCAGGGCAATCTATCTTTTCTGTCAGAGGCATCGTTCGCTTAAAAGAATCCTGGCACATTTCCCTGGAATAGCCGAGGACAGGATCGTGCCTTTTCTAAGGATGATGGTAGATAAAAGATTGATGTTTGAAGAAAATAAGAGATACCTGAGCCTGGCCATACCGGTGAGACCGGCCAGTAACTCAGAGTTCTCGTACAGGAACAGAGCCAACACCTGAAGGTTGCGCAGCTCTAATAGGAGACTGGAATGCCGGAGAACAATCAAAATGTGATAGTCGCGTGTTGCGGTTTGGTCTGCTCTAAGTGCGGATCGTATACAGGTAATAAATGCCGGGGTTGCCGAGGTGCAAGACCTGTTTTCCAAAATTGTAAAATCAGGAAGTGTAATATAGACAACGAGTATGATACATGTGCTGATTGCACGGATTTTCAAGAATTAAGGGAGTGCAAGAAATTGTATAACATAATTTCAAAAATATTCGGATTCTTTTCCGAGACAGACAGAATTGAAAGTCTTAATCGTATAAGGGAAATAGGTCTTGAAAAGTTCAAGGCCGAGAAT
>CBETWD010000257.1:0-2966 GCA_965539945.1 uncultured bacterium | reverse complement strand
CTGTACTTCAAGTGCCCGACAACAAAGCAGATGCGGTGCCCTGTGAACGCTTACGCTAAGTTTCTGCTGCAAGACCATAGTCCTTCATCTTGTATAAAAGTGCCGGCAGGCTGATCTCCAGAAGGCGGGAAGCCTTAGTCTTATTACCTTTGGTTTCGTCAAGGGCCTTTATTATAAGTTCTCGCTCCAACATCTTGCTGCTCTTCTTAATGGAAAAGACAGATCCATCAAAGGCTGATATGGGGGAAGCACTTTCGACTCCAAAACCCGCGCGTATCTGAGGGGGAAGATCCCTTGCCTGTATTATCGGGGTATCCGAATAGACCATTGCCCTTTCTATAGCATTTTCAAGCTCACGGATATTCCCGGGCCACTTGTATTCCAGGAAAAGGTGCATTACCTCAGGGCTAACTCCCTCCACCTCCTTCGTTAAGCGGGAATTGTACCTTTTTATAAAGTGATCAACCAGTAAAGGAATATCCTCTTTTCTGTCTCTTAGAGCAGGAATAACTATTGAGAGTACATTTATTCTGTAGAACAGGTCCTCTCGGAAATTGCCCTTACTCACCTCTTGCGCAAGATCCTTTGCAGTGGCTGCCACTATCCGCACATCTACCTGGATGCAGCGAGTATCACCCAAAGGCCTGATCTCTTCTTCCTGCAGGACCCTCAAGAGCTTAACTTGCAAGGACAATGGCATATCACCCAACTCGTCTAAAAACAGGGTCCCTTGGTGGGCCTCTTCGAAAAGTCCTTTTTTGGCCCTGACAGCGTCTGTAAAGGCCCCTTTCACATAACCGAAGAGTTCGCTTTCGAGCAAGTTCTCCGGAATGCCTCCACAATTAATTGGTACAAAGGGTGCCTTGGCCCTGATGCTATTAAAGTGGATTGCCTTGGCTACCAATTCTTTTCCTGTCCCGCTCTCACCGGTTATCAGCACAGTGGTCTTGTAATCTGCTACTCTTTCGATGACCTCAAAAATGCGTTTAATCTGAAAGCTCTTGGCTACGATATTATGAAACGAATACTTTTTGTGTACCTCTGCCCTTAAAAATGCGTTTTCTTTTAGGAGTCCGGCCTTTTCCTCGGCCCTTCGCAATACGAAAAGCAGATGGTCTGATACTACGGGTTTGAAGATGAAATCACACGCTCCTATCTTTATGGCCTCAAGGGCCATATCAATATCGGCCTGACCGGACATCATGATGATGTTGGCTGATACCCCTGCGCCCTTGGCTTTTTTTAGAAATAGGAGTCCATCCTTATTCTCAAAATCCTCAGAATCAAAGCAAATATCACTTATTATGTGATCAAAGGGCTGTTTTTGTGCCAACTCCAGGCCTTCAACGGCATTAGCCGCCTGAACAACATCATATCCTGCCTTTTTAGAAGTCAATATGCCGGCAACTATATTCCTCACGTCATATTCATCATCTATAACCAGAATTCGAAGTCTACTCACAATATTCTCCTAATCAGAAAACTTCCTTAACCTACTAATATTAGCCCCTGGAGATAAAAACCAAGTACCAGGCTGTCAGTTCACGCCCCCAGAATAATGATATTAGAGCCGCTCCAGCCAAAAAGGGACCGTATGGTATGGCCATGTGTCTATCTCCTTTCCGGACTGACATTATCGCCAAGCCGGTAACTGAACCCACTGCAGCACTCAATAGGATTACAAGCGGTATTGCCTGCCAGCCCAAAAAGGCCCCTATCATAGCGAGGAGTTTGATGTCCCCGCCTCCCATTCCCTCCCTGCGGGCAATAATATAATAGCCCCATGCCACAAGAAGCAGGATGCCCCCGCCCATTAGTATCCCCAGTAAAGAATCCCACCACGACAGTTCAGGAAGCAAAAAAGAAGACAAAAAGCCAAGGGCGATCCCAGGCAAAGACACTGCATCCGGGATGATTTGATGCTCAAGGTCAACAAATGTCACAATTATAAGACATGCTGAAAAATAAAAATAAATAAAAACTTCAGGGCCAAGACCAAACTTATACCAAAGCGCAAGGGCCAAAAGGCCGCTCAATAGCTCCACCAAGGGATACTGCAAGGAGATCCTTGCCCCACAAGAACTACACTTAGCCCGTAGAAACAAAAAGCTCAGTATTGGGATATTTTCCCACCATTTCAGCCTATGGCCACATTTCGGGCAGGCAGAACCAGGCCTTACCACCGATCTGTCTTGAGGCAGTCTGCATATGCACACGTTCAAAAAGCTGCCGATACAGGTCCCCAGCGAAAAGGCCAGAAAGGGCCAAGTGAATGTTTGCAGAGTAATCACATCTTTTCCTCGCACCTTGCCCTTGAACAAAATCTATGAATTGTGCAAGAGGCTCAGGTGGTTTCAGCTTTTCCAGATTCACTTGGCAGGGCACAAAGCTTCAATCGATCCTGTTGGACCAAGTCCAGATAACTTTTTCTTATTTCCTCAAGCTGAGACATGCCCTTTAGAAATCGTAAATATAAATTATAGTAATCTGACTGGTCAGGCTCAAACCTCACTTGGACAAACTGGAGGCCGGCTCCTGACTTCGCCTTGCTTAGATGCTGCACATAACCCTTAAGAGCAACTACTCCAACCACAGGCAATTCAACCAGCAAGTCAGTGATGAACCCTGCAGACATGGAGGAATCTACCGCCACATAACATCCATCTAATGAGATATTGGTAGTATGTCCCCATATATTGAACTCTGGTAAATATACACGGAAATTCGCTGAATAACGCGGTCCTTTACGCCTTTCACGCATGACAATCCTCCCGGAATAGATACTTGCTCACTATTTACAAGAATTACCTGTTGAAGCCCTGTTAACTATTTATTTTACTCTTCTAAAAATTATAGGTTGGGTTAAGCCGATGCGCTTATAACAAATCTTGTTGGGTTCGCTAATTTTGTAGCTATTTCAAACCATTGAGGAGCAATGGGCTAGGCGAACCCAACAATATAAGTGC
>CBETWD010000256.1:0-2973 GCA_965539945.1 uncultured bacterium | reverse complement strand
AACGGAGCTTTTCTACCGGAAACCAATCCTCTACATCGATCGTCAGTAGGATGTAACTCATAATTGATACCGCTGAAAGTGCCGAATCGGGGGCGCAGTACGATAAATGCTGGATGCTGAAAGCTGGATGCTGAATTATGGAAGTGGAAGAAGATTTAAAAAACATATACCTTAATTCAAAATTCAAAATTTAGAACTCAAAATTGTGTCTGAACGGATTTTTCGTTCAGACACTATATATCTGTCAGGCCAGCCACAATCCGTTCACCTGAAAGGCCATCCCAATATGGAGGTATTTTTCCCCTCTTGCCTTTTCCAGACAAAATCTCCTTAGCAGTGGCAAGAATCTCAGCAGGGTCTGTTCCCACCAGATAATTAGTACCCATGGTTATGGTCACAGGACGTTCGGTATTTTCCCTGAGAGTTATACATGGCACACCCAAGGCCGTTGTCTCTTCCTGAATGCCACCGGAATCAGTTAATACCATTGAGGCCGAATCGAGGAGGTTTAAAAAGTCCAGATAGCCCAAGGGGTCGATTAGGCTGATCCCTTGGGTATTATTGAATCCTTCCAGTAATCCTAATCTCTCCAGACTGGCCTTTGTCCTTGGATGTAAAGGAAGGACAAGAAACAAATCCCTGCTGATTTCCTGTAAGCACCGGATCAAGGGCTCCAGGGCATCTCTGGTGTCCACGTTGCTGGGCCTGTGCAGGGTTACCAGGCCATAACAACCGTTAATTTTAAGGGTCTTTTTGATCTCAGACCTGCGGGCCTTTTCCAGGTGCCGGTGCAGGGTATCAATCATAACGTTTCCAACAAAAAAGATTTTCTCCCTGGATATGCCTTCTCGTAATAGGTTGGTAACTGCCACCTCCTCAGTAACAAACAATACATCGCTCAAGGCATCGGTCAGAAGACGATTTATCTCTTCCGGCATAGAGCGGTCCCCTGATCGCAATCCTGCCTCAACGTGGACAATGAAAGGACGCTCTATATCAGTCGGGTTCTGTAAAGGATATTGGATCTTGGCTGCCACCAGAGCACAGGCCACAGTGGAGTTCACATCCCCCACCACAATAAGCACGTCAGGACGCTCAGCCAGAAGTACCGGTTCGAAACGCCGCATGATCTCAGCAGTCTGTTGCGCATGTGAGCCGGATCCCACCTCCAGGTTTACATCCGGACGCGGAAGGCCAAGTTCGTCGAAGAAGCACTTGGACAGGCTTTCGTCGTAATGTTGCCCTGTGTGCACAAGAATATGTTCGATTTCAGGTGAACTGCCGGCCCCATTGTGACGTCGGATGGCTTCTACAATAGAGGCCATCTTCATAAAATTGGGTCTGGCGCCGGCTATTGTCATTATCTTCATAACATTAAGAGAACCGTTCAGGGGTTCAGGGTTCACCGTTCAGGGTTATCTTTCTGTAAGGGTTCAAAGGTTCAGGGTTCAAGGGTTAAGATATTCGGGGTTTACCGAAAATTTGAGCCGTTGATTCGTGAATTTTGAATGGAGAAGGCATGAGAATAGAAAACAACCCTCAACCTCTGAACCCTGAACCCCTGAACCTTTGAACCTTTGAACGCTTACCATTAAGACAGACCCAATCGTTCCCTTACGCGTGACACAAGCACAGGATTAGGAAGTTCGCTTACCTTTGCCAGGCCCTCCTCTCTGGATAACCCGCCGGAACGGACAATACCTGCTATCTCCCATGCATAAGGATGGAAACCCCATCTCTCAAGATGAACCTGATTGGCAAAGGCATTAAGCAGACAATTAGTGGAATTGGGATCTGTATCCTCTGTCTCTTTCCAGCCCAAAGTAAGTATATGGGCCTTTATTGCCCCTTCGTCATAGGGATGAAAGGCAAATGGATGGACATTAACCGGATATTCATCAATAGGTCTTGCGAGGTCTGCTTCCGAGAGATAATAAGCTGAGAGGTCATGTCCCGCCACTGCCTCAAGCCTTGGCCAGAAGCTTTTTTGCGATATGGCCACCAGTCTCGGATTGGTTTGCATAACAGATGATTGTATGGGTGCCTGGCCGGGAGACCAGCCGAAACCCACAAAGGGTATACCCTTTTCCAGGGCTGTCTTTAGCATAAGAGATTTTACAAACCCTATGCAGGAAGTGCATATTGAGCTTGCCCGCTCAAGGGCCTTATCCGGGAAAAAATCACGCTTCCCGGCTTCTGAAAAAATCTTTTGCATAAGGGCAAAATTCGGCCGGAAAGAGATATGATCCACCGCCAGCTTTTCAGTTACTTTACTGATGTTTTCAACTGCAAAGGGAGAAATAAAGGCATTATCAAAAGTAAAAGCCAGGACTCTTAACCCATAGGTGTTACAAAAAATATCCAGCGTATATGTGCTATCTTTGCCTCCGCTATAGGCCATAAGAACATCGTATGGTCCCTTTCCGCGACGTTTCTCCAGAAGCCTTTCAAATTTCCCGGCATATTCTTGTTTAAGGGCCTGTTGTCGCTGCTCATCAGCAGCCTGGCGGCAAAAAGAACACAGCCCGGTTTCATCAAAGGAGATTCCAGGAAAATTTTCATCAAGGATACACTGTATGCATTGTTTCATGGGCACTCCATCCTTGGTTCAGGGTTCAAAGGTTCAGGGGTTCAGGGGTTCAGGGGTTCAGGGGTTGTATTCTCATCACCATACGCCATTTTGTAAACGTTTTGTAGGAGAAAACCAACCGCTTTCACATCCCCACAAATCTGGAACATGGCACTTGGCAATGATGTGGCAAAACCCACATTTTTTACGAGGATTTCGTGGATCCAATTCCATTCTTTTCCTTAACCCTGAACGTTGAACCCTGAACCTGTGAACGCTTACGATTTATGATTGTTGATTGCTTCATTCAGAACTCACGAATCAACGGATCAGTTTTCGGTAACCCTTGACCCCTGCCCCTTGACCCTTGCCCCTTGAAGAAAAGTTTTCTTAATCTTTCCGGA
>CBETWD010000255.1:0-3044 GCA_965539945.1 uncultured bacterium | reverse complement strand
GTCTGTGTCCGTCCGTGTGCGTCTGTGGCTAATAAAAATCGATCACTTGTATAACGTTATTGTACCGTCAGCCTGTCTTTCGGCCTGAAGTGACGCGGCCGCCATGATGACCTCAAGAGTCTGATCCAGGTCGCGCATGTCAAATGTGCCTGTGATACCCTTTGTCTCCAATTCCGGGCAGGCCAGCTTCACCCGCACATCGTGGTAAAGTTCCAGCTCCAGCAAGACCTGTCCCAGTGGCGTGTTTTTAAAGACTGCCTGCCTGTTTTGCCAGGCCAGAACCTGTTTCATATCTGAGGGCCGCAACCTTGATAGGTGCCCTGAAGGGTCGATATCCACGCCCTGATCTGCCGCCAATGTCACCCTTCCGGCCCTCATGTCTCCGGTGGTGCCCTTTGGAGCGTCCTTTACCAGGACCTGCCCTCGCTCAACATCCACAGCTACCCGTCCGCTGCGACTCTTTACGTTGAAGGCCGTACCCAGAACCCGGATCAGACCGTTGGGGGTGCGTACCTCAAATGGCCGGTCCGGATCGACTGCCACTGCAAAAAAGACCTCTCCCTCATTTAACTCTACCTGCCGCCGCAGGTTCCTCATGCGAACGGACAGGGCACTTTTTGCGTTCATCTTCAGGACAGAACCATCGCTTAAGGTCAGAGTTTCCTGCTCCCCGGTTGCGGTTTTATAGACATGAACTGCTATGGCCTGCTCAAAGAAATAAGTCTTGAAAACCGGCAGGCAGAGCAAGACCATGACCGCCATGGCTGCCACAGCTATTGCCGCTCTATTTCTTGATTCCTTAAACCTGGAGAGTATGGCCTTCACGCCTGCGTACTTTTTAGCTTTGTAGGGATGGATGGAAATTGGTGTAAGGACGGGGGTCAAAACGCCTATGTGCTCCCATGCCTTGCGCATCTCCACAAACGCTTCACGATTGGCCGGGGCCTCGTCCAGCCAGGCCGCCATCCGTTTTTTGTCTTCAGGTGTAAAATCCTTGTCCTGAGACCGGACCAGCCATCGTGCGGCCTGCTCCTGGCGTTCATCCTTTGCAATGTTCATAGCGAACTCAACTCCAATTGCTTATCAGAACAATTTAGATTAGCTCCTACGGCAGAACTTTTTTTGACAGGATTGACAGGATGATCAGGATATTAAGAAATTAGAAGAATCCAGTAAATCCTGTCAATCCTGTCAAAAAAACAGAAGCTCCTATTTGTGTATAATGCGCGAGAGAGGGAAAACCCCTAAGAGGAATTTCGAAAAGAAAATATATTTTTTCTTTGCGAACTTTGCGCCTTGAGCGAAGCGGGTGGTAAAAAATACTCCCTAAGATTAAGAGCAGGGCAGACGTTTGCGAAGAAAGAGAAGGGCGTTGACCATATGATTTTCAACGGTCTTGGGTGAGATATTCAACTGCCTGGCGATTTCTTTGTGAGACAGACCTTTGAAGCGGTGCATGATAAAGACCTCTTTGCACCGGGCCGGCAGTTCGTTAAGGACACGGAGGGCATTGTCACGTGTTTGCTGAATTTCCAAGGCCTTCTCAGGGCCAAGGGCTTGTGAAAAAACTTGTTTATCGGCCTCTTCGGCCTCAGTGGCCATGCAGCGGGCACGAACGGCCCGCCTGCGCTTGATTTCCCTGACCAGGTTCTGCGTGGTCCGCCAGATATACGCATCCGGGAAATCCAGCTTGGCTGTGCCGTTATAGCGAATTAGTCTCATGAATACTTCCTGGGCTCCATCCGCAGCATCTTCATGAGACCCAAGCTTTTTCAAAAAGAAATGATAAAGGCTGCGATAACGATTCTCGTAAAGTTGAATAACCAGTTCGTTTTCTTGGTCCATAGAAAATTCTCAACTGGATTATTTCCATTTGGCCAACTGCACCAGCATTCGTTCGGCATCCTTTTTCTGTTTGGTAAAACGGCTTGCCTTTTGAAAGGCCTTCCTGGCCGATTTTATGTTGTCCTGCTGCAAGGCGCAGTAGCCCATCATGACGTGAGGTCTACCGTCCTTGGAATTTAGCCTGGCACACCTTTCAAAGGCGTGATAAGCATGATCAAAGTTTCTTTTGCCATAAAGCAGCTGGCCTTTCATGAAACAGAGTTTCGCATCCGGCTCTTGGTTGATGGCCTCCTCGAGCACTTCCATGGCCCTGTCCTGCTTGTGGGCCGCTATATAGGCCGAGGCAAGTTTTTCCTTTTTGACGGCCTTTCCACAAAGGCTCGTGGCCTTCTCATAATATCCGGCTGCCTTCACAGGGACTCCGATGACATTGTAGAGATCTCCGAGAAGCACTATTTCCTGCTCCTTGGGGACCGTTAAATAGGAATAAATCGTCAGGGCCTCCGCGGCGTACGAGTAGTCGCCTTTTTGCAAATGGAATTGGGCAAGGAGCTTCCACCAGCGTGGATCATCCCCTTGTTCTTCAAGAAGCCGGTGAATGAGCTTAAAGGCCTTATCCTCCTGTTTTAGATCCATGTAAGCCCTTAACAGGGCCTCAAGCCATTCGGATTTGGGACTTCCTGCCTTTCCCGAGGCAAGGAGCTCCAGGTGGGGAAGGGCCTTACCTGCCTTTTTGCCCATCAGATAGGAGACAGAGGCATAATAGAGGATGGAGCCATCCTTTGTTTCACTGGTTTCATACCCCTGGAGAAAGGCGTCCCCAGCCTCGATGTAGTTCTCCAGATCAAGTTGGATTTTCCCGAGATTCTGCCATGCCACGGAATAGCCGGGGTTTAATACCAGTGTTTTTTTATAATGAGCAAGGGCCTCTCTGCTTTTGCCCGACAAGGTCAGAAAGTTGGCCAGATGGAATTCCAGCAGATAATGATTTTTCTTCGGGTTTTCTTTGATAAACGTCCTTAAAATTTCCGCAGCCCCTCTATTGTCCTTGTTTAGCTCCACTGCCTGCTGGGCCTTATACAGGGCACGGTGGGCCGCCATGGAAGGCCTGGGAGGTTCCCATGCGGCCGCTGACGGCAGGAAAGCGCACTGCAGAAAAAGAACACAAAGGCTCAAGATAATATATTTCGTAATGCCTT
>CBETWD010000254.1:0-3049 GCA_965539945.1 uncultured bacterium | reverse complement strand
GTTACTAAAATAGAGGAACAGGAATGGCTAAGGATATGGAGATGAAAAACATGGGGAGCGTAATGGTCGTGGGGGCCGGCATTGCCGGCATGCAGGCGGCCCTTGATCTGGCAACTGCGGGATATTACGTACACCTGGTTGACAAGTCACCGACCATTGGGGGGATGATGGCACAGTTGGATAAGACCTTTCCAACTAATGACTGTGCCATGTGAATTATTTCACCCAAACTGGTCGAGGTCGGCCGGCATCTTAATATAAATATCATCCCCAACTCAGAGGTTGAATCCTTTGATGGTGAGGCCGGGCATTTTAAGGCCACGCTCATTAATCATCCCCGGTATATCGACCCTGATGTATGCACCGGGTGCGGGCAATGCAGCCAGGCCTGTCCTGTAAACTGTGTGAATGAATTCGACTGCGGTTTGTGTCTCAAGGCCGCTACGTCCATCCAATACGCCCAGGCAGTCCCACTTGCCTATTCCATTGACAGGGACCTTTGTATTGGGTGCGGGCTCTGTGAAAAGATCTGTCTTGCCGGGGCCATTAATTATGATGACAAGCCGAAAAGGACAGAGCTTGAAGTAGGAGCTGCGATCCTTGCAGTTGGAAACGAGCTGTTCGATCCCGGAGTTCAGGAAGTATTCGCCTATGGGAAATCTCCCAATGTGGTCACCAGCATGGAGTTCGAGCGGATACTGAGCGCATCTGGGCCGTATATGGGCCATCTGATGAGGCCCTATGACCGCGAAGAGCCCAAAAAAATTGCCTGGCTCCAGTGTGTGGGTTCCCGCGATACCCATGAATGCAGCAATGCCTACTGCTCTGGTGTCTGTTGTATGTACGCCATCAAAGAAGCGGTCATTGCCAAAGAGCACGCCCACGGGGATGTCGAACCGACCATTTTTTACATGGACATGCGGACATACGGCAAGGATTTTGAGGAATATTATAACCGTGCCCGTGATGAGCACGGTGTGCGATTTATCCGTTCGCGCATTCACACCGTGGACCCGGTAGAAGACGGCAACCTTGAGATAACATATGTTGATGACAGCGGTGAGCTGAAGAGCGAGATTTTTGACCTTGTAGTGCTTTCCGTGGGCTTCCAGGTGGGAGAGGAAACCGTCAAGCTTGCCGGACGTCTCGGGATCGGGCTGGATAAATACAACTTTGCAAGGACAGACAGCTTTGCACCTGTAGCGACTACAAGGGAAGGTGTCTTTGTATGCGGGGCGATCCAGGGACCAAAAGACATCCCCCAGTCTGTTATGGAGGCCTCCGCAGCCGCAGCGGCATCCAGTGTACTTTTGAGCGAGAGCCGTTGGACACAGACCCAGGTTCAGGAAATGCCGCCGGAGACCAATGTGATCGGCGAGCCTCCGTGCATTGGAGTCTTTGTCTGTCAGTGCGGTATAAATATCGCGGGGGTGGTGAACGTGCCCGAGGTGCGGGACTATGCCAAAACCCTCCCGTATGTCACCTATGTTGAAGACAACATGTACACCTGTTCTCAGGATACACAGGTGAAGATGGCAGAGGTTATCAAGGAACAGGGGATCAACAGGGTGGTGGTTGCTGCATGTACCCCTAAGACTCACGAACCCTTGTTTCAGGAAACCCTGATGAATGCAGGCCTGAACAAGTACCTGTTCGAGATGGCCAATATCCGCAATCAGGACTCATGGGTACATGGCAAAGACCCTGCGGCCGCCACGGAAAAGGCAAAAGACCTCGTGCGAATGGCGGTTACCAAGGCAGCCCTGCTGGAACCCCTTCCGGACGCGGAGCTGGGCCTGGAACCTGTCACCATGGTGGTTGGTGGAGGTGTTGCCGGCATGGTGTGTGCGAAAAACCTGGCAGACCAGGGTTATGAGGTCCATCTAATTGAGCAATCAGAGGATCTGGGGGGCCAGGCCAGGTTCCTCAATAAGACATGGAAGGGTGAAGACATCCAGGCCTATGTGAAAGATCTGGCAGACGAAATAGAAAAAAGTCCTCAAGTCCATGTGTGCCGGTCCACCAAGCTTACCAATGTGGACGGTTTTGTAGGTAACTTCTCCTCCACCTTAAAAAACGGAGATAAAGAAGTTGAGCTAAAGCACGGAGTGGCGGTAGTCGCAACCGGCGGTCATGAATACAAGCCTGTTGAATACCTCTATGGTGAAGATTCCCGTGTGCTTACCCATCTGGAGCTGGATGCAAAATTTATCCAGAATGATCCGTCATTAAATAACCTGGGCTCCGTGGCCTTTATTCAGTGCGTGGGATCCAGGAATCCTGACCGTCCCTATTGCAGCCGCGTGTGCTGCAGCCACACTGTGGAGAGCGCTTTGGAGCTCAAACGGCGCAATCCGGACATTGATGTCTATGTGCTGTATCGCGACATGCGGACATACGGGGAGAGGGAAGACCTCTTCAGAGAGGCCAGGGAAAAGGGAGTTATATTTTTCCGCTATGACCTGCAATCAAAGCCAAAGGTGAGTGGAGGAAAGGATGCTTTGGAGATCGAGTTGGAAGATCAGATCCTCAAGAGATCCGTAATCCTCCGGGCGGATCTTCTTGTGCTTGCAACTGCCATATTGCCGTCTGAAGCAGGACAACTGGCCACATTTTTCAAGGTCCCGGTAAACGATGATGGATTTTTCATTGAGGCCCATGCCAAGCTGAGGCCGGTTGATTTTGCCACTGATGGAATTTTTCTTTGCGGACTGGCTCATTATCCAAAGTCCATTGACGAGAGTATTGCGCAGGCCCTGGCAGCAGCGTCCCGAGTATCCGGCCTAATCGCAACGGGCAAAGTCTTTGCGAGCGGCACAGTGGCCAATATCAATCCCATGTGGTGCTGTAGCTGCGGGGTGTGCGTCAGCATCTGCCCATACAATGCCCCTTCAATGATCGAAGAGGGACGATTTGCGGGCAAGGCGGAGATAAACCCGGTGCTCTGCAAGGGCTGCGGCCTGTGCGTGGCATCATGCCGATCCGGGGCCATAGACCTCAAGGGGTTTGCACAGGATCAGATCATGGCCATGATTGATGAAGTGTAGGA
>CBETWD010000253.1:0-3051 GCA_965539945.1 uncultured bacterium | reverse complement strand
ACAGGGCACCGCATCTGCTTTGTTGCCGGGCACTTGAAGTACAGGGAGTACGTCTGCGTTCCCTCCGCCTCGCATCTGCAGCACGCCTACAGTTCGGTGGGTTGCAGTAAAACGGGGCGTTGTAATCCCGTAAACGGTTACAAATAGACTTTACTTATTAGTTGTAGGGGGTTTGCCGGCAATTTGCGCCCGTACTACCTTGACCTTTACCTTGTCTGCCACTTCTAAGGTAACCACGTCATCTGTAAGGCCTGTTATCTTGCCTATCAACCCGCCTGTGGTTATAACTTCATCCCCACGACTCAAGGAATCCAGGAAGTTTCTTTGATCCTTTGCCCTTTTCTGCTGCGGTCTGATCAAAAGGAAATAAAAAATAGCGAAAATAATGATCAGGGGCAGAAAGGCCGTGAGCGGGTTTCCCCCTTCACTTCCGGAAGGAGGGGCCATGGCATAAGCTATTGACGGTATTATCATCCGGTGATCTCCCTTTTTGCATAAAACTGTTCTTGGAAGGCCTCAAACCTGTCATTCTCTATGGCCTTCCGCATCTCTTTCATGAGACGCAAAAAATAATGCAAGTTATGAATAGTATTAAGCCGATGGGCCAATAACTCTTTTGCAATAAAAAGGTGCCTCAAATAAGCACGGGAGTAATTCCTGCAGGTATAACACGTGCAGTAAGGGTCTATTGGCCTCGAATCCCTGGCAAAACGAGAGTTCTTTATAACAATGTGCCCGAAGGAAGTAAAGAGCATCCCGTTCCTGGCGTTCCTGGTAGGCATCACACAGTCGAACATATCAACCCCTCTTGCCACTCCCTCAACAAGGTCTTCCGGGTTACCAACCCCCATTACATAGACAGGATACCTGTCCGGAATCAAGGGCCTTGTAATATCGATCATCTCAAACATAAGTTCTTTTGGCTCACCGACGCTGAGCCCACCGATGGCATATCCATCAAAACCAAATTCAAGGAGATCTAATGCACTTCGTTGTCTCATCGCAGGGTCCATCCCTCCCTGTACAATAGAGAACAGCAAAAGATCCCGCCTTGTTCTCGCCTCCAAGGACCTCTTGGCCCATCGCGTGGTCAGTTCAGTAGCATTTTTCACCTCTTCCTTACCGGCCGGGTAAGGGATGCAGGAGTCGAGGCACATCATTATGTCCGAACCCATGGCCTCCTGGATTTCTATAACAAGCTCCGGCGTGAGTTTGTGAAGAGACCCGTCTATATGGGAGCGAAATGTAAGACCTTCTTCCTCTACCTTTCCGAGTGCTGCAAGACTGTAAATCTGAAAACCGCCGCTATCTGTCAAAATAGGACGGTCCCACCCCATGAACCGGTGCAGGCCGCCGAGTTCCCTGATGATCTCATAACCAGGACGAAGATACAGATGATAGGTATTGCTTAAAATTATCTGGGCCCCGAATTCCTTAAGGTCTTCAGGTGTCAATGCCTTTACCGTGGCCTGGGTCCCAACCGGCATAAATGCGGGCGTCTCCACCACCCCATGCGCAGTATGCAGACGGCCCCTCCTGGCAGGCCCCTTTGAACTCCTGCACAGCTCCTTAAATTTGGTGATTTGGTGATTTGGTGATTCTTGGATTTGGTGATTTGGTGATTTGGTGATTTGGTGATTGGTAGACAGGGCGGATAACAGCTTTTCATGCAGGCCTTCAAAATCACCATTTGAGAGTATCACCACTACATCACCATCAGAACGGTTTGCCATAAGGTCCTTAAGAATTGCGCCGGCATCCGGGAAGTACGCCGCATCAATGCCCCTGTCCTTGAGATCAGCCACCAGCTTTTTGGATGAAAACCTGTCTCCGGACGGGGCCTTCTCCGGGTCAGGTACCTCTCGCACCAGCACTCGATCAGCAGGACTGAAAGAATGAACATAAACCTCCTGGAAGACACTCCTTCTGCTGGTATTGGTCCTTGGCTCAAACACCGCTATAAGGCGACGACCGGAATACACGGACCTCAGCGCAGCGAGGGTCTCCTTGACCGCCCTTGGATGATGGGCAAAATCATCGATTACCGTAACGCCAGCTACCTCCCCCCTGATTTCCTGCCTCCTCTTAACTCCGGCACAAGAGCCCAGGCCCTTAAGAACTGCATCCTCTTTCATCCCAAGATGACTGCACAGCGCAAGAGTACTCAAAGCATTCAAGGCATTGTGTCTGCCGGGAAGTCTTATCCGTGCCTCGCCACAGATCTCGCCATGATGCACAGCAGTGAACCTTGTGCCGGTGGAATCAACAGAAAGATCAGCCAGTCGCCACTGGCATCCTTGACTCTCACCGTATGTCACCACCTTGCACCTGGCCTGAGCACAAACCTCCATAACCGCCGGCCAGTCCGCACAGGCCACAAGGACCCCTTCCGGCGGAATCAAGGCAACCAGTTTGGAAAATGCATGCTTTATTGCATCCAGGTCAGCGTATATATCCGCGTGGTCAAACTCTATGCTGGTAAGAATGACACCATGGGGACGATAGTGTAAGAACTTCGGCCTTTTGTCGAAAAAGGCCGTGTCATATTCGTCCCCTTCAAGCACAAACCAGGGAGGACGCCCTACGCGGAAACCGGATTCAAAGGCATTGAGCATTCCACCCACCATAAAACCAGGGCCTTCACCCAAGGCCTCAAGGGCAGAGACCAGTAAAGCAGAGGTGGTGGTCTTGCCATGGGTACCGGCCACTACTAAAGGCTTCATGTCCTCCAGAAACAGAAGAGATAAGGCCTCTGGAAAAGAGAGATGGGGAATGCCCTTGGAGACCACATACCCGGCCTCAGAATTATCGGCCCGGATCACATTTCCTATTATTACCAGATCGGGAATTTGGTGATTGGGATGATTAGAAACCAGATTATCCGGATGGTATCCCAGGGTTACAGGAATACCCAGTCCCTTGAGGACATCACTCATGGGTGGATAGGCCTGACTATCAGATCCTTTTACCCTGTATCCCTTTTCCTTGAGCAAGCCGGCAAGGGCAGCCATCCCTGTGCCGCAAATGCCGATCATGTGGATTTGGTGATTT
>CBETWD010000252.1:0-3062 GCA_965539945.1 uncultured bacterium | reverse complement strand
CTTACAGTGCGATGGATTGCGGTAAAAACGGGCGTTGTAATCCCGTAAACGATTACGAAACAGGTTTTGTCCACTCTCATGCCTTTTCCATCGACTTATTTCTTTACGGGTCCTTAGTTTTTCGATGAACCCTGAACCTTTGAACCCTGAACCTTTGAACGGCTACCAAGATATTTCTGTTTTAACTTTTTTATTTTAGATATTGCAGCTTCATCCACAGGAAACCTTGCCTGTAGCTGATGCAGCTCATTATTCAGCCCATGTATGCCTCCCTCAGAATTGAGTTTCACCACAACCTTTCCTACTGACTTTCCTTTTGGATGACCCCTCAAAAGATAGGTCCTTCCTATTTTTAATGGCTGATAACGCTGTCCACCAGGACCGCTTCCGATAATAGCGTCTATACCATCAACAGTGCTTGCCAGCTTCCTGTCCTCAAACTCACCAAGGTTTGACAACAACACTATTACATCGACCTTGTTCTTAAGCTCCGGGACCAGGGACTTAAGCCGGGCTGAAGGATCGAGCACCTCCACACCGTCTGCTTTGATCCGCTGGTTCAACCTGGGAGACGTTACGGCAAGGACGCCTACTTTCGTACCATTAACATCAAATATCCCATAGGGCTCAAATACGGCCTTACTCTTGTAACGCAGGTTTGACGATAAAGGCACCAAACCCCTTTTCTTGGTTTCTTCCAGCAGAAACATGGTTGAGCCTGCAAGATCTCTTTTGCCTACGCAAAGGGCCGAGTAACCCATATTACGGTAAAAATCCAAAAGAAGCCCTGCATTGGCAATTGCCGCTTCTGAAGGTGCTGCTTCATTTCTGAAAAGAAAATTACCAGCGTCTAAAAAAAGGAAGTTGTCATGATTCTGAACATTATCACGGACCCACCGGACCCGCCGGGCGATTCCCCCGCTTTCCTTTCCCCCTCAACCAAAACACGGATCAAGATAACCCAGGGTATTCCCAGTATAAAACAGAGTAAATTCCTTTGTGCGCTCCTGAGAATCCGCCAAGGCTGATCCGGTTGCAAAAAAAGATACAAGAAATGCGAATAAAACAAAAACCGTTATATTTCTGATGCTGTTCATCATAAATGCTCCATTATTTAGCATTATTTCCAAGCAACTGCCTCATCCACCAACTCGCCCAGTGTTCCTTCAAAATGGCATCGGCAAGGGCCTTGGCCCCCTCTGATTTTAATCTGTCCTTGACATAGGGTATCCAAAGCGCTGCATCACTGCTTCCAGTGTCCAAATGTTCTTTAAGAGAAAGTAACATATCGAGCTGATCCGCATCATGGGCCAACACTGACTCTGTGGTCTTACAATCTCTGAACTCTGACAGCAGATCCGCTATCTCTTCACCGCCTGGAAGTCCTTGAATCATTTCTGTGATTGCTGATTTTTCATCTATAGTCACATACCGCTTGTGTACTGCATTGGCATCCCCGGTCCTGGCCTCTGGGAGATCATGTACCAGGCAAAGCTTCAAAAGTCTTTCCATGTCCACTCCAGGGACATCTCTTGCCAGCATCATGGCACTCAGGATCACACCAAACGTGTGGGCAGCCACTGATTCCCTGCCCTTGCCCAGAAAAGGATAGCCTGTTCTCCAGGTATGCTTGAGCATTGACCCTTCAAAAAGAAAACGGGCTGTCCTCTCCCAATTTGTCACTGTATCATCCATAGTCATTCCTTTGAAATTAAACGAAAAATAAGCGTCTCCAGCAACACTCTGTGGGAAACCTGACCTCCTTTGAACTCAAGATCCATTTCGGCCATAGAAGCCAGGAAATCCAGCATTTGATCCAGATCAAAACCATGTGCCTGCAGGCTCAATTTGTAAAGTGCATATGGATGAGCACCTTTCAACACGGCAGGAAGGGTATCTCCCAGGTTCTCCTTTATCTCAGGCAGTATCTGGTCTTTGAAGATCCGGTACTGCAAGTTTTTGACTGCTTGAATGCCCGGTCCATATTCAAAAATTGCCCTTAAGATTATCATCTTCCGCAGAAAATTTGCAATGGTAGAAAGTATTGCCAGGGGATGGATTCCTTGATCCAGCAAATAACTCAGGCTGTTGAGGCATTTACCCAGGTCCTTTTCGCCGATGGCGCCGGTGAGCTTGTATAACTCCTCATCCCTATGTCTTACAACCAGCTTGCAGACGTCCTCAGTCTTTATCCTGACACTATCCCCCGCCTGAGAGATAAGCTTTTGGACCTCTGTCTTCAGACCCACAAGGTCTTCATGACCCACCCGTTCAATAATGGCTTCAATGGCCTTAGGTTCTATTTCCTTGCCCTTTTCTCTGATTAAACTCCTGATAAAGCTCCTCGCCAAATCTGTCCCGCTTTTACTATCCTTCTTTTCTTTATCAAGGTCCACTACAGGCCCATGTTTTTTAAGCTCCTTGTAAAAGGAGCACCTTCTGTCCACTACCTCGGATTCGATAATTATAATTGCGCGGGACGGGTCGGCCCTTTGAGCAAGCCAAAAAAGAATGCGATCTCCCGAGCCTGTATGTATAGGCTCTACACATTCCAGGTCCTCACCATGATCTTCAAGGAATTCTGATAAATTCTCAATGCGTAAATCCTTAGGCCAATCCAAAACCTCTTTTATCTGCCCTGAAGAAAGCCCTATGAGCTCCTTTGGATCTATCTTCAAATCAGAAAAGATCCGTGAAATGAGTTCCTTTGCCCGATCATCATCACCTGCTTCAATGGCCGCCAGGGCCTTCTTCCATCTGGTCTTTGTAGTATCTGCAGATACCAGCAGAGGCAGGTCCTGTACTAAAATCACCTTGCGCCCAGGGAAAAAACCTCTGGTCTCTAAAAGCTCAAGCAACCTGCCCTCTGAAAAAAAATCAGGAGATAAAATCTCAAAGTTGAAATCTTTCGCCTCTTCAGAAACCAGGCAATCTATTAATTTATTTATCTGAGGATGGATAATGGGCCTGTCACCTATAAACAGATAGACAGGATAGACCTCCCCGGCCTCTGCCTTCTTAATGACCTCTTCGACCTGGCTGAGATATTTTTTCGATGTAAG
>CBETWD010000251.1:0-3103 GCA_965539945.1 uncultured bacterium | reverse complement strand
GCGGACTACCACCGAGGAAGAAGGGGCTGAAGCACATTGTCAGCTCAACAACTTTAGCCTGCAGCATCAAATCAGCTATGATTTCCTGGATGAGGTATTTCAATTGTGACGGAAGACGCAGGGTTAAAATAAAAAAGGAGGTAAATATCATGAAGAACAAACAAATGAAGGTCCTATTCTATGGCGCAGGGGTAATAGGCAGTTTGTACGCTGCGCGGCTGCAAGAGTCCGGGCAGGATGTATCAATCCTGGCTCGGGGGCAACGCCTGGTGGACATCCGCGAACATGGCATCGTGTTGGACGATGGTGCCACCGGGCAGCGCACTACCACCCGCGTCACCGCGGTGGAACGGCTTGCGCCGGAAGACGCTTATGATCTGGTGGCCGTGACGATGCCCAGGAATAAAGTTCCAGCCGTGCTGCCGGTGCTGGCTGCCAACCAGCAAACACCCAATGTGCTGTTTATGAATCAGAATATCGTTGGTCCTGACGAAATGATTAACGCCTTGGGCCGCGAGCGTGTCTTGCTGGGCTTTCCGGGCGCCGGAGGCATGCGGGAAGGTCACGTCGTCCGCTATATTGTTACATCGCGCCGTGAACAGGCGACCACAATTGGCGAATTAGACGGCCGCACCACGTCACGGTTGAAACAAATTGCTGATGCGCTTGAGGGTGCGGGATTTCCGGCCGAGATTTGTCCCAATATGGATGCCTGGCTCAAGACCCACACGGCGGAGATCCTCCCCACCGCCGGTGCCTTCTATATGACCGGGTGCGACAGGCACCGGCTGGCACGCACACGCGAAGGCATGGTATTGATGCTCCGTGGAATCCGGGAGGGCTATAAGGTTTTACGCGAGCTGGGTGTCCCCATCACACCATCCAATCACAAGATTTTTAATTGGCTGCCAGAGCCGATTCTTGTCTTTATAATGCGGCGCATGTTGGTAGGCGAGATGACCGAACTTAAAGTAGGGCATGCCAGTGCTGCCCGAGGTGAGATGAAACAGATCGCCGACGAATTCAGGGCGCTAGCCCGAAAAACGTCCGTCCCGACGCCAGCAATGGAACGTTTGTACCCATACATAGACCAGGCTGTCTAGTGTCAAGTCAACATCCAAATGTCGGATTAAAAAGTGTATTGATGACCTATTTGGGTACATTGTAGAGTTGACTTGACACTAGCCTATTGCGGAAGGCAAGATTATGAGAAAAAAACTCACTAAAGGGACGAAAGGAGGACTGTCAAAAATGCAAACTGAAACGCAGGACAAAATGAGAAAGGAGGTAAATGCAGTGGAGAAAGAAAAACAGGTCGTTACGCAGAGAAGTGAACAAAAGGTGCAACTTCAAAATAAAAAGGAGGTAAGTAACGTGGAGAAACTGAAAATAAAACATTACTGGGTCAATACTTTTATTATCCAAAATAACAAGGTCAAGATTGCCATTGACCCGGGACAAAATTTGTATTTGTTCAAGCTCAGCACTCTGCTCCCGAAGTCAGAATGGAGCAGCATAACACATATCTTGGTCACGCACGGTGACCCTGACCACTACTGGCAGGCCGACAGAGTGGCCGAAGCCGCCAAAGCCCCTATCATCTGTGGGAAAAATCTGGTGAAACAGGTGGGCTCAGAAACTCTCCTTCTGGGTCCGCGCAGTCGTGGTATTCAGTATAACACCCATGTTGAAGAGGTTTATCCGCTGGATGTTGACGAGGTAGTTGATTTAAAGGAATTTCAAGTTGAAGGACTAAAAGCGGTACATGGTCCTATAAAACTTAAACTCTTTGGGCTAATAAAACTTGAAGTAAAGACCGATCCTGGTGAAAGAATTGGTCTCGGCGCCATCGGATTCAAAATCAACATTGATAATAAAGTCATTGTTAACCTGGGAGATACGCTTCTGCAAAATGAGTGGGAAGGCTTAAAACCGGATGTATTGATGATTCCTATTGGTGGACAGGTGCCCAAGAATACGATGAATATAGAGGAGGCTCTGGAGGCGGTGAAAATAATCTCGCCGAAAAAGGTTATACCATGTCATTATAATTGTCCGGCCTTGTTGTCAAAGAAATTAAATCCGGCAAATCCGGATGCTTTTAAAAATGGGGTAGAGAAAATGGGCATGGAATGTATCATCATGAAAGATGGAGATGGAATAATAGTATAAAAATTTCACAAAGGTTGGTTAGGTGTATGTTGTCAGACCAGATGAATCAAATTGCACATTACTGCCCTTAACTCAAGAATTAAGAATGAGGAGGAATTGACATGCAAAAGGTGTTAGTTGCCGGCGCTACCGGATGTCTTGGCGGGTTTGTGGCGAAGGAGTTTAAGCGGCGGAGCCACTTTGTCCGAGCCCTCGCCAGAACTCCGCGCAAGCTCGACCACATGAAGGATAAACTAGACGAAATCGTAGAAGGTGAGGTCACGGTGCCTGAGTCGATAAAGAACGTCTGTGACGGGATCGATGTTGTCTTCTCCTCGGTAGGCATGACAAGGCAAAAAGGCAACCTGACGTTCAAGGACGTGGACTATCAGGGCAATAAGAACCTGCTCGAAGTCGCTCAAAAGGCAGGCGTGAAAAAATTCATCTATGTGTCAGTCTTCAATGGTCCGAACCTGCCGCATCTGGCCATCGTCAAGGCTCATGAAGACTTTGTCGACGAGTTGAAGGCCTCCGGCATGAACTATGCCATCATTCGCCCCACCGGCTATTTCTCAGACATGGGTCAGTTCTTCGACATGGCCAAGAAGGGCTGCGTCTACCTGTTCGGGCCAGGCAATAACAGGATCAACCCAATCCATGGTGCCGACCTGGCTGCCTGCTGCGTTGATGCCCTGGAGGGAGAAAAGCAGGAAATGGATGTCGGCGGTCCTGATGTTCTGACATATCGCGAGATCGCCAAGCTTGCCTTAGAGGTACAGGGGAAGCGCGTCAAGATCACCTCTGTCCCTGGTTGGTTGATGAGGTTCATCATCGCTGTTACCAAGATATTTAACAAACGCCAGGGGGAGCTGTTGGCCTTCCTCACCACGGCGATGACCAGCGAGGTCGTCGCTCCGGCCACCGGCACCCACACGCTCAAGGAACACTACAG
>CBETWD010000250.1:0-3110 GCA_965539945.1 uncultured bacterium | reverse complement strand
CAAAAATCCCGCACTCCATAGGCTCGCCCGGCTCCCGCATCAACTCCAGCCCCTGTTCTAAGAATAAGATACAGGGCGGGCAGTTGGTTAGCACTCGTACGCAGCCTCTTCCTTTGGCATTTCTATGCTGTGTGTGGAATGATTGTCAGAGAGCTGGGGGTAAGTTGCGTGTACACATGCTTTTTTTGGGATTTGATTTTGGAAATATTTTTATAAGATTGCGTTTTATTGTACTTTAAAGGGAGTGGCTATTAACTGGATCTGGGACATTTGTCCGAGGTGTACCGATGATTGTATAAGAACAAAATGAGGTGGAACAGAAATGGAAAAGGATGTCAAAATCGAAGTCAAGGAAATGCCGAAACTGAACGTGGCTCATGTCCAGCATATCGGCCCTTATAAGGGGGACACGGAACTCTTTGCAAGGCTCTTTGGAAAACTGATGGAATGGGCGGGTCCCAGGGGGCTGCTGAACTCTCCCGAAACAATGGCTCTGTCCGTCTATCACGATGATCCGAAAACAACAGAAGAGGATAAATCCAGGATAAGTGTCTGCATCACTGTTCCTGAAGATACCGAGGTTGAAGGGGAAATCGGGAAAATGACCGTGCCCGGGGGCATGTATGCTGTTGGCAGATTTGAACTTGATCCGGATGAATATGAAGAGGCATGGAACATGATCTACGGCGAATGGCTCCCTGAAAGCAGGTACCAGTCCGATGATCGCCCCTGCTTTGAGATTTACCGGAACGACCCCAATGAGCACCCTGAGAACAAGCATATCGTTGATATTTACATTCCGGTAAAGCCGCTTTAGGACCAGGGATACAAGTCGAGAAGGGGAAAAGAGTTGAAAGGGCAGAGTTGCCAAGTTGGAGATTCTATTCCTTTTTATTTTTTGGATAGAAATGCAAAGGATAGAAATACAGCAGATGGGATGCCTTAGAACTCAATTCGTTGGGTGGTGAGGTTGTGACTAATCTACCCCTGGCTTCCATTTTAAGTCCCCTCTGCCCCATCCTCCTCCTCACCAAAAGCCCTTGAGAACACCTTGTAAAAATCAAAAATCCCGAGTCCATAGGCTCGCCCGGCTCCCGCATCAGCTCCAGCCCCTGCTCTAAAAATAAGAGACAGGCCGGGCAGTTGGTCAGCGCTTGCGGGCACCCTGTTCCTTTGCCATTTTTATCCCGTGTGTGGAATGATTGTCAGGGGGCTGGGGGTAAGTTGCGTACACACCTGCTTTTTTTGGATTCTCAATCCCATTTGAAGTGATACAATCTTTTCATGAAATCTCCTTTGATCAATCTGGATGGAAATCATCCAGATCGAACACGACAAAGCCCTTTTCCCTGAGTACATCTTTCCCTTCGATCTTTTTTGCAACCAGACCAAAGAATTCTGTTCGCTTGTTGTTGTTCCACTGAACTGATGTTGATTTATCAATCAACGTTTCAAGAATATCCAGTGCAGCTTTTTCATTAAGACTTTTCCATTTACATTCGATAAATGCAATCTTTTTCGTGTCATCGTCAAGAGCAACGATGTCTATTTCGATTTCCTTTCGTTTTCCCGTAAACTGGTCTCTATAATGACCATACCACATACCAATCTTCGTGAAACAAAACGGCAATCTATTCATAGCTCCTTCTTTCCTGAAAAGATCCCTGCAGATGTCTTCGAAGACAAACGAAATATGTTTATTGAGATTCCGATCCAGCACTTTCCCAAACCGTGCATAGTTCCCCTCTTCAATATAACTTTTATACGGATAGACAAAACTAAACCAAAAATTTACAAAATGGTCCTTTATCTTGTAGACCGTCTTTTTAGACCTGCTGTAATCTGTCACAGGTGTATTCTTCTCAATAAAATCAAGTCTTTCCAGTGTAGAGAGATATCTGGGCAGGGCAGTTGGTGCCATGCCAATGTTATCTGCAATCTGGGTCTGTTTTGTGTTTCCTGCAGATAATGACCTGAGGATTGAAAAATATGTAAGAGGCTCCCGAAGCTCTTCCCTGATAAGGAATTCACCTTCCTCATAGAGCATCCTGCCTTTTCTCGCTACATTTTCGAGTATATTGTCCACTGCTGTTTTCCCAAGGTCGAGTTCGTTAAGATAAAAGGGGATGCCACCTGTGATTGAGTAAATCCTTATGGCCTCTTCCATGTCTGTTTTTTCAGGGAAAAACTCCAGGCAGTCCTCGAATTTCATTGGTTCTACTTTCCATTGTCCGGTCCTTCTTCCGTATAGTGGGCTCTTGTATGCAAGTACTTCGCGTTCCATCATGGATATACTCGACCCACAAAGCACAAGCATTATGTTTGTCCTTGAGAGGAATTCATCCCAGTATTTCTGGAATATGGATGTCACTGCCGAATTTGCATTTATCAGGTATGGGAATTCATCGATCACAAGCACAAAACGTTCATCTGCTACCTTGCTGTGCAGATACATAAAAAGAGTGCGCCAGTCTGAGAATGGTGATTCTGAAAGCGCCACATCATCCACACTTTCGGTTATAAAGCTTGAAAGGAGACGTATCTGTTCAATCTCATTCCCTTTGGTGCAAAGGAAGTACGCATGTTTCTTGTCTTTGATGAACTTCTGCAACAGGCATGTTTTCCCGACACGCCGCCGCCCGTACATCACTATCATCTGACTCTTGTCTCTCCTGTATGACTCTTCAAAGAACGCAATTTCTTCTTTTCTGTTAACAAATCGAATATTATGCTGCATAACATTATGTTTTACTGCATAATTTATAAGTGTTTCCCAATCAATTTTTCCTATCGTTTGTTTACATTTTATCAAGAATTCCCGTTTGTGTTGTAAACACATGTATACAATAGATAGGCCCGTTGATTTTTCGTAATCATTTAATTGTATTGGACAGTCTCACAAATGTAGACCATTACTATTTCTGAGCATCAACCCCATAGCCTCTCGTTTCCAGTGAGTGGTCGGCGACGACATCCCCCACTTCCCAGCCTAACTCCCCGCTGCCCCATCCTCTTCCTCACCAAAAGCTCTTGAGAACACCTCATAAAAATCAAAGTAACTACTCACCTTTAGGAAGCAGTAACATTTTGAATTTCACTTTCTGAAGAAT
>CBETWD010000249.1:0-3132 GCA_965539945.1 uncultured bacterium | reverse complement strand
GACAGGTTGGCCCGGTCGCATTTAATCGGGTAATGGTAGCCCAATAAATCCGGTTCGGAGCTAAACCGCAGCTCTATGCGACCGAGATCATTGTAAATACCAAGAGACTGGCGCAGGGTTACCTTTGCATCGTCCACGCCTATAGTGCCAGTATTGGACAGATAGCACTTTATGCGGTTTCTCTTGATAATATCATAGAAAATCATCGCATGCTCCAGCAAATTCCCACAAACAAAAGGGTCAAGGAAGAAGACTCGCTTGAACTTACCTGCCTCCTCTGGATTGCCTCCGGAACTCTCAATTGATTCGCCGTAGATAAACTGCATGGTGGCCTGCTCAGGAGTCAACTTGTTTATGGCATTGATCATGGGATTTCTTGTAAGGATGATTATATAATCCAGCCTGTCCGCCCTTAAGGACGGGCTTGCTATTTCAAGGTTCTCTCTTGTGACAACGGCCCGGCCATTTGCCGTCTTGGAAATATCTTTGAAATCGGGTATATACGGGTATTTGCTAATGGCAACATTTTCCAGGAAGGCATCACGGGAGTCTGCCGCACGGAGTATTTCAGGCTGGCTCTCATCCAACCCCTCTGTCTTTACGTACAATCCTCCCATCTCAAAGGCCGCGTAGCTCCCGTCAAAGGCCAGAGTACCACCATCGTCACCTATCATCTCAGAGCTCTCCCTGTGAAGCTTGGCGAACTTTCTGCAAAGTGTTGTTGTCTTACCTGTAGCAGTGAGGCCCGAGACACCCGCAACCACTTCCTTTAGCTCCGGTCTTTCGGTTTCAAGATCGTATATCCAGAGCTGGTCCCTCCTGGCACCTGAGTGCAGGAAGATGCCTGTCTTGTCAATGGCTTTTACCCGCCAGTCCTCAAATTGGAAGACACCCTTTTTCCCTTCACCAACGTATAGGCTGTTTTTGCATATCTTTACCTGCTCACCCCTATTTTCTCCCATCCAGAGGCGGATGGCAATATCCTTGTCAATAAGCTTTTTGTGCTTGTTGTTTTCAAATGCCTCGTCTGTAAAGAAGATAATGGTGTAAGTGGGATCTTCCACCACCCTGCCGGCCGGATAATCCATCAGTAGCTTGAGACCATAGGCTAGCTGGGCATAGACTTCAGGAATTATAAATCGGACCGTAATTCCATCCCGCCCGTCCCCTACTATGGTATCCAGTGATATTATTCGTTCCCTGCTCAGATACTCCACTGCCTCCAGGGCCAATTGCTCTTCTTCTTCACCAAAGGGGTGATCAATGTTGTTGGTGGTGTGGGGGGCTGAACGGGACATAGGCTCAGAGTCAGCCGCCACTGAACCCATTTGTGTCCGGATTACCCCATCCTGTCTGATGGCAATCTCCTTGAATCTGTCAAGGGTAAGGCCTTCAATAAGCCGGCCTTCTCCCTTTGCATCTTCATATATTTTGACTGCTGCCTCCTTAAAATAATGTTTCATATTGACCTCCGGTATTTTTGTCACAGCTCATAGATTCCGCTCCACCCAGCCTACTTTTAGCCGCGTGTGGCGGATAGGCCGTGCTTTTTTCCCAAGCAGAATGCATGCACTAGAATAAACAATATGATACAATATTCAATCCAATTTTACCAACCCGTCCGACTCACAAGGATTTTACTAAAGAAATATGTTCAGTTTTTCTCCGCTTAGAGCTGCTTTGGTGATAGGAAGCCTCGTTTTTTTTATAATTATCCCGGCAGTTCCAAAGGCCAACGCTCTCAACATTTTTGACCTTGAAGAGGGACGAACTGTTTATGGTACGCTAAGGACAGTAAAGGCGGAGCACACTCAAACCCTGCTCGACATAGCAAAGGACCATGACCTGGGGTACAACCAGATAGTAGCAGCAAACCCCGGCATGGACCCCTGGGTGCCTTCAGAAGGCGCCGGCGTATTGGTGCCCACTGTATTTGTTTTGCCCAGAGGACGTCTGCCGTCTGGAATAGTAGTAAATCTTGCTGAGATGCGTCTGTATTATTTCAAATCCGCCGAAGAGGGGCCGTCCCGCTTTTGGACATGTCCTGTAGGGGTCGGTAGAGAGGGCTACTCCACAAAGCTGAGCATTTATACTGTGTTCCGTAAGGCCAAGGATCCAATATGGGTTGTGCCACCCTCAGTACTGAAGGAAGATCCTGAGTTGCCTCCACAGGTACCTCCCGGGCCTGACAATCCTCTGGGAAAATACATTTTGCGCTTTTCACGCCTTTCATATGGTATCCACGGCACAAATCGTCCCTGGGGTGTGGGGCGCCGGGTCAGTCATGGGTGCATAAGGCTTTATTCTGAAGATATAGCCTCTTTGTTTCCGTTGGTGCCGGTAGGAACACTGGTCCGGATCATCTATGAACCGATAAAGGTTGGATGGGCAGAAGACAAGTGCTGGCTACAGGTATATCAAGACTATGAAAATAAGATTGATGACCCGTTGGCAGCAGCCTTTTCCGGTATTTCTGCCTGCGAACAGGCCATAGGCCCCCTTAAAATGGACTTTAAGGAAATCAAGAAGGCCATCAGGGAACAAACCGGCATTCCTGTACCTGTGGCATGGACAGACAGAGAATAGAAAATTTAGCAAGAGGCTTTCAGTTATTTAAGAAGGCTTTTTTCAAATATTCTTTCTGTCTTTTTAGCTGTAGTCTCAGCATTGCCGGCTGCTTCTGTAGCTCTGTTTGTCGCTGCATCCGCCCGGTCGGCTGCAGTGGCTGCCGCTGCTGCTGCCTCTTCAGCCTTTCGTGCAGATGATTCCAGCCGAGAAGCCAAGTCTTCTAAACGTTTGGTAGCGGCTTCTGCCCTGGATGCTGCTGCTTTCGACTCTTCAGCAGCCTTTACGCCCTGTTTTATTACGGCCTCATCTTCTTTGTTGAGACCGCAGCCAGGCAAAGTGAACAGGCTGAAAGCAATTAATAAGCTCAAGACCGTTTTCAGAATTGCCCATTTTTTTTCAGGAACTTTGTGTTTCATGGCTTCTCCTTAGAATATATATTAAGGTTGTGTTTTGCAGATGGCTCAACAGAAATTTCGAACAGTTCACGGGATTACAACGCCCGTTTTACCGCAATCCGCCGAACTGTAAGCGTTTACAGAGTGCTGCAGATGCGAGGCGGAGGGT
>CBETWD010000248.1:0-3156 GCA_965539945.1 uncultured bacterium | reverse complement strand
CCTGTACTTCAAGTGCCCGACAACAAAGCAGATGCGGTGCCCTGTAAACGCTTACTCTTTTTCTGACTTGAGCAACTTATAGCAGATAGCATCCACAAGGGCCTGCCAACTGGCCTCGATGATATCGTTGGAAAGCCCGACTGTGCCCCACTTGTCGTGTTGATCCCTTGATTCTATCAGAACCCGCACCTTGGCCTCTGTCCCTGGACTTCCGGGAAGCACCCTGACCTTATAGTCTTGCAGTGTCATTTCCTTGAGCTGCGGGTAGAATTTTTCAAGGGCCTTTCTAATGGCGTTATCCAGGGCATTTACCGGTCCATTGCCTACTGCAGCAGTGTGTTCTGTATGGCCACTTACACGCACCTTAATAGTAGCCTCTGCCTGTGTAGGTTCATTGTCTTTGAACTTCTGGTCTATGACCCTGAAGGCAAGGAGATCAAAGTACTTGCGCCGGGTACCAAGGGCCTTTCTCATGAGCAATTCAAAGGAGGCTTCCGCACCTTCGAACTGGAAGCCCTGGGATTCTAGTTCCTTTAGCTGGGCCACAATATCCAGCACAACAGGGTCATGGCTCTCCAGGTCAAGGCCAAACTGCTTGGCCTTGGCAAGGATGTTGCTTTTTCCGGAAAGATCTGAGATCAGGATACGCTGAATATTCCCCACAAGTTCAGGTCTTATGTGTTCATATGATTCAGGATTGCGCTGGACGGCACTGACATGGATACCCCCCTTGTGGGCAAAGGCGCTTTCCCCCACATAGGGCTGGTACTTATTGTGCGACAGGTTTGCGATTTCACTGACAAACCTTGACGCACTGGCGAGCTTATCGAGATTATTGCCTGCTGTGCATTCATACCCCATTTTGAGCACAAGGCCCGGAATTACGGAACAGAGGTTGGCATTTCCGCATCTCTCACCAAAACCATTCATGGTACCCTGGATTTGTGTCACTCCGGCCCTGACCGCCGACAGGGAGTTGGCTACGGCAACTTCGGCATCATTGTGGCAGTGGATACCCAGTTGAACTCCGTCTCCCAGTACCTTCCGGACATCCCGGATGATCTCCGTCAGTTCATATGGCATGGTTCCGCCATTGGTATCACAAAGCACAAGACAATCCGTCCCTCCGGCCAATGCCCGGCGCAGGGTCTCAAGGGCATAGTCCCGGTCGGTCTTGTATCCGTCGAAAAAGTGCTCAGCGTCGTAAAATAGTGTCTGCACCTGGGGTCTCAGCCAGGAAAGGGAGTCCTCTATCAGTTCCAGGTTCCTCTCCGGGGAGATTCTCAAGACGTCTTTTACATGTATTTCCCATGTTTTTCCGAAAATTATAACAACCGGAGTCTTGGCCGCCACGAGTGCCTTGAGGTTTTGATCTTCGTGGGCATGATGCCTGGCGTGATGGGTGCTGCCAAACGCAGCTATCCTGCTGTGGCTTAGGGAATAATTCTGAATCTCGCGAAAGTATTGTTCGTCTTTTGGGTTAGACCCCGGCCAGCCCCCTTCAATGTAATCTACGCCGAGATCGTCAAGTTTTAATGTTATCCTGACCTTATCCTCAACAGAGAGGTTAAAATCCTCGGCCTGAGTCCCGTCCCGAAGGGTTGTGTCATATATTTCGATTTTTTTATTCATGATCCAAACCAAACTCCTCGTGCAGTGCGCGAACGGCCAATTCAGTGAATTTCTCCTCAATGACGCATGATACCTTGATCTCAGAGGTGCTGATCATGAGGATATTAATTCCATGCCTGGCCAGGATATCGAACATCTTGCCGGCCACACCCGCGTGGTTCCTCATGCCTACTCCCACTATAGAAACCTTGGCAATGTTCTGGTCTCCAGCCACCCTCTCAGCCCCGATTTCTTTGGCTACTTTTTTTACTATCTCTATGGCCTTTTCGTAATTTTCCCTTGGAATTGTAAAGGTCATGTCAGTGAGATCACCGGCCCTTGTGTTCTGGATGATCATATCAACCACAATGTTTGCATCTGAGATCGGATTGAATATGCCGGCAGCTATCCCTGGGCTGTCAGGGACCTTGGTGATGGTAATACGCGCTTCATTTCGGCTGTAGGTAACACCGGAAACCAAGACCTGTTCCATAGTTTCATCCTCCTTAACCACATGGGTCCCTGTGTTGTAAGTAAAGCTCGATCTCACATGGAGAGGCATGCCGTATCGCATGGCAAATTCCACGGATCTGATCTCAAGGACCTTTGTGCCGAGGCTTGCCATTTCCATCATCTCATCATAGGAGATTCTGTCTATCTTTTTGGCATTTGGACATATATTGGGATCTGTTGTGTAAACTCCGTCTACATCTGTATAAATTTCGCAGATATCAGCATTAAGAACTACAGCCACTGCCACTGCAGTTGTGTCTGAGCCGCCCCTTCCGAGGGTGGTGATATTACCTCTAGGGGTAACTCCCTGAAATCCTGCCACAACAGGAATATGTCCTGATTTGATGGCTGCATTGAGTCTTTCGGTTGATATGTCCAGGATCCTGGCCTTTCCGTAGGCTGAATCCGTGTCGATTGGGACCTGATAACCCAGAAAGGACGTGGCCTCAAAGCCTTTTTCTCTGACTGCCATGGCAAAGAGGGAAATGGTCATCTGCTCTCCGGTGGCCAGCAATACGTCAAGTTCCCTGGGGTCTGATGTTGATTGCACTTGCCTTGCCAGGTCAATAAGCCGGTCGGTCTCCCCTGACATGGCAGAGAGGACTACTACCACATCATCGCCCTGCTTTTTGCAGGCAATCACATGATCTGCAACTCTTTTAATAAGATCACAGTCAGCTACTGAAGAACCGCCATACTTCTGTACGATTAGAGCCATAGCTATTCTTCCTCATGGTCTCCGGTCCAGATAGGGTCCTGTCCGAAGTGATGCATCCACCATTCTCCCTCGGTCATACCATCCTCATTTGGATTGAGCTTTATTTCATACCTATCGGAATATTCCATCAAAATACTGTAGGCCGCATTTAGCCCGGCCATCTCTTCTGATGTGTCTATGCCGGGATTCCTGTCTGGATGAAGGTCTCTGCAGCGACGCCTGTATGCCTCCAGTATCTCTATCCTGGTTACCTGTTCAGGAAGCTTGAGAAGCTTTCTGGCTTGATCTATATCCTTCCAGCGATTGTGCCTCAT
>CBETWD010000247.1:0-3160 GCA_965539945.1 uncultured bacterium | reverse complement strand
CGTCTGCGTACCCTCCGCCTCGCATCTGCAGCACCCTGTAAACGCTTACAGTTCGATGGGTTGCGGTAAAGCGGACGTTGTAACCCCGTGAACGGTTACAATTCCACTAAAGGCATTGAAAAAACTCATCCGTTCTGCAATATGTGCTTCTGTAAATCCCTTTTCTCTGAGTATCTCCATGAGCGATTCAAAGTTCGCCTCTTCCGAAGGTCCGCGACAGCCCCAACAACCAAGCCGGTTCCGTGGACATACAGCATTACAGCCGGCGCGCGTAACAGGTCCCAGGCACATCATCCCCATATCAAGCACACAGGAATTGAGTTGTTGTTTACATTCAACGCAGACCGGGTATCTGGGAAACTGTGGCTTTATTCCGAGTACCAGATTGCGTACCAGCCACTCGAATTCAGGTTTTGAAATAGGACATCCGGGCAGCTCTATGTCCACCGGGACTATTTCCGTCACCTTTCTGACCGGCCCGGTATCTATAGGATGTCCGTCGTGGACGGCCTTTATTACATCCGGCAGGGGAAAACGGCTTCTCAGGTTGTTCACGCCGCCAAAGCAGGCACAAGCCCCCATTGCCACAAGAGTCCCTGCCTGGTCACGAATCTTTTTGAGCCTTGCCACCTCACTGTCAGTAGTAATACACCCCTCAATAAATGCTATTTCATAATCGTTACGCCTCTCAGAAGAGATCTCCCGGAAGTTTACAACCTCTACCAGGCCAAACAGGTCCTTCAGGTTCTCTTCCTTATTGGCTATCTGGAGCTGGCATCCCTCGCACCCGGTAAAATCGAAGAACCCCACCCTGGGTCTTTTAAGCGTAATTCCTAAGTATTTCATTATATGTAGGCGTTCACAGGTTCAGGGTTCACCGTTCAGGGTTACCTTTCTTACGTTGACCTTGCGAGTTAGGTCTCGGGCCAACAGCCATGCCTCAATATCCTCAAATTTAGGGGGGTATGATATATGCTTCCCTCGTTCCCCTGATGTCTTCTCCATTCAGAATTCATGAATCAACTGTTCAGATTTTCTGTAAACCCTGAACCTGTGAACCTTTGAACCCTGAACCTTTGAACCCGTGAACGGTTACAATTATATTAACATAGATGAGCTATATGGCTTCCTTGAGATTCATCACTGTCCAGTAATCAAACACCGGCCCATCCAGACAGGTGAATGTGGAACCTACATTACAACGGCAGCACTTCCCCATGCCGCAGTGCATCCTTCGCTCAAGGGAGACAAACATCCGCTGTCGCGGAATACCTATGTCGCCGAGGTATGCACATACGAACTTAAACATTACAGGAGGTCCGCATACAATCGCAAAGGTGTTATCAGGATCAATCCGGACCTCTTTGAACAAATCAGTGATCAGCCCTACCCGACCCTGCCAAGTATCATCGGGTTCCTGGATTATTGTAAGGAGTTTCAGGTTATAAATTTTTTGCCATTCCTCAAACTGATAATCGAACAGAATCTGCCCTGGCTCCCTGGTACCATAAAGAATCGTAACGTCCTTGTATGCGGACCGGTGTTCGTTTACCCAGTAAATGGGAGAACGAAGCGGGGCAATACCCAATCCCCCTGCTATCAAAAGGATGTTGTACCCTTTCATCCTTTGCATAGGGAAGTGTGTGCCAAAGGGGCCCCTGATCCCGACTATCGCCCCTGGCCCTAAACGGTCGATCATCCCCGTGACCTTGCCGGCCTTTCGTATGCAGAGTCCGATGAACTCCCTGTTGGACGGGGAACTTGAAATGGATATGGGGACCTCTCCGCATCCCGGCAGCTCCAGCATCACGAACTGGCCGGGGAGAAATGTAAACTTTTCTCTTTCGTAAGAATCTAATATCCTTACTTGAAAAAGCTTCTCCTGAGATGTTAATTTGACAATATTGATGACCTCGGATTTAAAGCCCTTTTCTGTCTGCATCAGGACGGATTTGTTGTTAAAATCCGGAGGCCTTGTCATAAAGGGCTCCAGATTTATGTCATATTCCGGGATCTTAATGTTCATTTTTTTTCAGTCCTGATCAAATCATCAATTACTGCCTTGGGGCTGATCCCTGCCGGGCACGCCTTTCCGCACCGGTTGCATCCCACACATAGTGATTGATTAAAGGCCTCTACAAAACCCCTGAACTTGTGATAATATCGATACTTCAATCGAATATGCGCATCCGGGCGGAAATTATGCCCCCCGGCCACAGCGGCAAAATCAAGCAGATTACAGGAGTATAAAAACTTTCTCTTGGTAGCCTTGGAAAAATTCAGATCCGTGTCCTCTTCTATGCCATAGCAGTAACAGGTTGGACATACCATGGCGCAGCTTCCACAGCTCAGGCATTTATCCCCCCACTTTTTCCAGACTTCAGACTCAAACTCCAGGTCCATTAATTCAGGCAAGATCGTAATGTCAACCTGGGTCTTGAACTTTGATTCAATCTGCTTCTTTACTGTCTTGAAACGCTTCTGGTCTTCCTCCGTGACCTCTTTGGCATCGAATCTGTTCAAGATGATGTAAGCAGTATCTGAATTGATGGCTACAAAGTATCTGTCTCCAATGTCGGTCAGAAAGAGGTCAAAACCATGAAAGACCGTGTCTGTATTCATTGACCGGCAGAAACAATCTTCCAGGGGCTCATGGTCGAGCCCTATGATCAGGGTATTGCGCCTTCGAGCAAAATAATGCGGGTTGGGATAGACACTTTTCAACATCACATGGTCAAGCTTTAACAGGGCATTAATATCGCATGCCCGCATTCCGATGATTACCCGCGGGTGAGTCGTATATTGGATTTCCTGCTCCCATCCCTTATCATTAAAATGATAGGTGGAGATGTCTTCCTTAAAAGGCAAGAAATAATTCTTGGGCGAGGAGTAGGACCGGGTATAGTCCATCTCAAGCTCCTCAAAGGAGTTGATCTTCAGAAACCTGTAAATCTTGTTCCCCTCCGTGTCCCGATCCCTTGATTTTGGACCGATGACCTCGTTTTCCTCCAGCAAGGCCTCGACCATCTTTTTGAAGTTTTCTTTGGTAATCGTCTTAAACAGCATGTAATTACCTGATATCTGATAAGAAGTGGCTTTCCGGCAAATTTGTATTCAGGTTGTTGGATAGACGTGCTGCATGCCCGGCATTTTCAGCCGG
>CBETWD010000246.1:0-3206 GCA_965539945.1 uncultured bacterium | reverse complement strand
CAGTTCGGTGGGTTGCGGTAAAACGGGCGTTGTAATCCCGTGAACGGTTACCTTTTTTAAAAGCATGCCATATCTATGTTTTTTAAAAAGTAACATTGCAAATCGTAAAAAGTCAACCTAGAATAGAATCTCAAAAAGAGAAGCTATTGAGAAAAAGGCGATAGCGCCGCCTGCTGATATCAGGGTACAGGCCGACATGTTTGCAAGAGGCGTAGAGATCATGAAGCGTGCAAAGTACGGGCGCCTTTCCGTAAGCCACTGGGGGGGACGACCAGGGAAAGAAACATCTATAATGCCCTGTCCCTCTCAGGTAAGGTTTGTGTTCCCTTCAGTTCTGGCGCGGAGGGATGGCTGGATGGATACTTCTTCTTCCAGGACAATAGACAGGATGGTTATTATCGAAGAATTGATGAGGGTAATAAACCAATTGCCATGTCAATGAAACAGCCTGAGAACAACGACCTGTTTAAGGAGCTTGCAGGGCAGATGGAACTGGGGGCACTGCCACTTAAGAGAGCTTGGAAAACGCTACGGTTTGGAGCTTGAAGAAATCTTCCTCCACCTCCTTGACCAATGGGAAAGGAATGGTCTGGTCGAAATGAATGATGGTTGGATGGAGTTAACTCTTGCAGGTGAGTTTTGGCAGGTAAACCTCTGCCAGGAGCTGATCGATTATTTTGCTGTGGTGATTGAAAAGCAACCGGCCAGTCCTGGCATGATGGATCTTGGAGACTGATTTTGAAGAACGCGATCATTTCAAGTGTGGTCACGCACAGGAGCCGCGCAATTAGAATATGCTTGATAATTACAGGGACATTCTTTGTATGTGTTGGATCGATCGGGATAGTTTTGCCTCTTTTGCCTACAACCCCGTTTCTCGTGCTTGCCGCTATGTGTTTTGCCCGAAGTTCAGAAAGATTTCACAACTGGCTTCTTAACAACAGATGGTTCGGGGCTTACATCAAGAATTACCAGGAGGGTAAGGGGATTTCGTTAAGGCAAAAGGTTGTAGTTCTGTCCCTCCTGATATTAACAATCGGATATTCATGCATTTTCCTGCTTGATCATATTGCCGGTAGGATTATTTTAGTTTTGATAGCTATTGGCGTAAGTAGCCACATTCTCAGATTTCCAACCTTGCGTAGCCCTGATGCATCGGGGTCAAAGAAATGATCAATTATCAATGATCAATGTCAGTTGTTATTGTTAATCGTCAGAAGGTATTCCCATAAAAACACTGATTGTCCGCGGCAGCAGGTATGCTTCAACATCCTCCTCTCCATGCCGGCCTTCTTCATGGTAAGATAAATCCATCCGTAGCCGAACGATAGAGGCCCCTATGATCCCGATGGATTTGACGTCGGCCAGGAAGTAGAAAAAGGTGATAGGGGTCAAATTCAAACCTTTTCTATGAAATCTTAGGGACGTTATTGACTAGATTGAACAAGTCCCCAATTTCACAGTTTACCGTTAACAATTACGTTCAATCTTCTTGTTTAAGGATCCTTAAAGGAATAAGTCATTGGAATTCGCGCTCAGATTTAGGTCGGATTTGGTCGATTTGATTGAGCAAAACCGCGGCACAGCAGTGTTATGTTGAGGATTTTGCGATTGAAAATCGATCAAAGATGGCCTGAAGATGAGATGCAAAACCGAGGAATTATTCCTTTACGGGTCCTAAGCCAGATCCTTCTTGTAAATGTATACCCCTCCATCTATGGGATCTATTCGATTAAAATTGAAAATCTTTTCAATATGGGCCTGGTGGATGACAGTATTTGCCACCATGAGTAGCCTGTCACTGATTGTCCTCAGGTTCCTGGACAAGACCATCTCTGGTTCCAGTTTGGAAACGGGGATAACTATCTCAGTTCCAATAACCGGGTTGAAATTATGCAGCACATCCATAAGGTGAAATACGATTTCCGGATCAAACTCATAGCCACTTTTCTTTTTAAGGGTACTCAGGGCAACCTCGCGGGAAAGGCCCGATTTGCGAATCAGTTCGTCATAGGCGCTGGCCACATGAATGATCCGTGCCCCCACATGAATCCCCTCATTCTTCAGTCCATCCGGATATCCTGATCCGTTAAAGTTTTCGTGATGAGACCTGATCAGGATGCTTGCCTGCCGCAGATTTTTAATGGAATTAAAGGCCAGGTAACCCAGCACAGGATGTTGCCGGTAGATGGATGCCTGGTATGGGGTCAACTCCTCCTCTTTTTTTCTCAGAATTTCACGAGGGATACCTATAAGGCCGATGTCATGCAATATCGCTGCGATTTCTATAAGCTCGCAGTCTTTTTTATCCAGCCCCTGGTGCTGGGCTATGGCCATAGAGAGGGCGGCTACCCTCTTGCAGTGCCCACCCAGGTCGGGGTCGTACATTTCCATCAGTTGTCCGAACACCCGTATAGAATCAAAGAGGTTACTCTTAAGTACACTGTATAGTTTCTCCAATTTCTTATTTTTAAGCTGTATCTCCTGGGTCCTTTCTTCTACCTTTCTTTCAAGGTTTTGATTCAAATCACGCAGTTCAGCATTCTGCCCCTGGGTTAACTTAAATAGCCTCTTGTTTTCATTAATTAGCTCATAATATCTAAGGGTATCTCTGATAATAAGTTTTATCTCGTCGTCATTCCAGGGCTTGGTTATGAATCGATAGACCTCTCCTTTGTTAATGGCATCCATGGTTGCGTTTATATCGGAATAGCCGGTGAGCATAATTCGAATGCTATCCGGAGATAGCTTTTTGGACCTACTCAAGAATTCCGAGCCGGTCATCTTCGGCATTCTTTGATCAGATACAATGACCGAAATTTGCCTCTCGTCCAATTTTCTCAGGCCTTCCTCCCCACTGTCGGCAGTCAAAATATCATAGCCTTCTTTTCGAAATAGACGCTCCAGGGAGCGTAAGACATTTTTCTCATCGTCTACAAAAAGAATAGTATGTTTGTGTTTTTTCAACATATTTGCCAACCTCCGCAAAAAGAAAATAGAACATGTCACATCTTTGTTTTTTATCGACAAAAGACGTTGTTTTATTAAGCACAATTTTCCTGGGATAGCAGATTCCTAAAACAGTGCCTATTTTCCCGTTTCTATTAAACTTTCGTCCCGAAAATGCCGAAAAAGAACCAGGATGTCCCTGTATGCATTGTGTCCCGCATTTGGTCGTGTTCTTCATCTATTTAGCTATTGCATTT
>CBETWD010000245.1:0-3218 GCA_965539945.1 uncultured bacterium | reverse complement strand
TTCCTCAGCTCTTGAGGCCACAATGGTCATCAAAGTCGTCTCAGGATCATCCATTAAGCGGACTCCTTCCGGAGCCGTAATATCTGAAACATGAACAACATCACCCAGTTCAAGATCAGAAACATTGATTGGGATGTTTCGCGGAATGGCCAAAGGAAGACAAGATATTTTGACAGTTCGATGGATGATCTCCAAGACACCCATATCTGCTTCAACACCCTTGGCCTTACCCACTGCGGTAATTGGCACCTCAACCTGCACCTCTTCGTCCATGAGGACTTCATAAAAGTCTATATGGCGTATTTTGTCATCCACCGGGTGCAATTGCAGATCCTTGATGAGGGCGGTATGACTACTGCTGTCTCCATTGCTCTTCAGATTCAGAGTGAAAAGCAATGGCTCCCCACCTGCCGAATTCAGAAGCTTGTTGAACTCATGAGTATTCACAGAAAGAGATATAGTCTCGGCCTTTGGCCCGTACAGCACTCCCGGGGTCTGCCCTGCAGAACGGAGCTTGCGGGCCACCCCTTTCCCTGCCTTTGTGCGCGCCAGGATATCTATTGCCACATTTTTCATTAAAAAACTCCTTTTTAAACAAATAATGAACTTACTGAATCTTCGTCATGTATACGTCTTATAGCCTCTCCCAAAAGGGCGGATACAGACAGCACCTTGATTTTGTCAACCTTTTGTGCCTCTTCGCTGAGAGGAATGGTATTCGTAACTACTAAGGACTCTAGGACCGATTCCTTGATACGATTTATCGCAGGGCCTGAGAGCACAGGATGTGTAATACAACCATGGACATCATTGGCGCCATGTTCCTTGAGTGCCTGAGCCGCCCTGCAAAGGGTGCCGGCAGTATCCACCATATCGTCCAATATCACAGCCGTCTTCCCCTTTACGTCTCCGATAATATACATAACTTCTGACTCGTTAGGCCGATCCCTGCGCTTGTCTATTATGACCAGTCCGGCCCCGAACCTTTTGGCAAAGGCCCTGGTCCGCTCCACGCCACCTGCGTCAGGAGACACCATCACTACCTCTCCTGAGAATTTTCCCTTGAGATAATCAAGAGTTACCGGAGCAGCAAAAAGGTGATCCACGGGAATACTGAAAAAACCCTGAATCTGCGAGGAATGGAGATCCACGGCAAGGACCCTTCGGACACCTGCTGTGGTAATAATGTCTGCCACGAGCTTGGCGGAAATAGGGACCCTTGGGGCTACCTTCCGATCCTGTCTGGCATAACCATAATATGGCAATACTGCTGTAATTCTCCTGGCGGATGCCCTTCTCAAGGCATCCGCCATTATAAGAAGTTCCATCATATTGTCGTTTACAGGGGGACAAGTGGGCTGGATCACATATACATCCGCCCCTCTCACATTTTCCCCTATCTCCACGTACACTTCACCATCACTAAAGGTTTGCACGGATGCCCTGCCAAGAGGCATGCTCAAGTAATCACATATTTCCTGAGCCAGGACAGGATTAGCATTTCCAGTAAAGATTATCATATTATTTATCGTTCTCGACATAGGCTAAACCATTAACATGTTAAGATCATTTCCTTTTTTAAATTCAAAATTCAAAATTTAGAATCCAAAATTGTGTCTGAACTGTTTTTCCGTTCAGACACCAGTTACATAGTGGCTGGGGTGGGAGGATTCGAACCTCCGAATGCGGGCTCCAAAAACCCGTGTCTTGCCACTTGACGACACCCCAACAGCCCTTTTTCAACTATAAACTCTCTACCAATAAAGTGTGAAGGTCCCTGTTGACTTCAAGACTAGAGGCTGCCCTATGGGCCTCTTCCTTAGACAGAAAGGACCCGAGGACCGTCGATCCGCTCCCTGACATCAAGGCCGCTTCGGCTCCAAGTGCCACAAGCTCGTCCTTGATCCGGCCTATTTCGGGATATCTGCCTATAATCACCTTCTCTAGATCATTCCGCCACATGGCGGTTTGAATGACCTCTTCGGCGTCAAAAATAGTGTCCTGATCCTGCCCTGTCAATACGTAATTTTCATAGGCCCATCGACTACTTACGCTAAAACCGGGATAGACCAGCACATACCATCCGTGCGGGACATTAACGACCTCAAGCTCAGTGCCTATCCCCCTTCCCACTGCCGCAGGCGCCTCAAGAAGGAAAAACGGCACATCCGCCCCGAGACTACAGCCAAGCAAATGGAGAGATGCTCCATTAAAAGGAAAGCCAGCCAACTCATTCAGACCTTTTAGCACAGATGCCGCATCACTGCTGCCACCTCCCAGACCCCCACCTATGGGAATCCTCTTTTTTAAAAGGATTTTAACCGCGAGATCCAGACCGGCTTTTTCCAAGAATAGCTCAGATGCCTGGTATACCAGGTTGTCCGGGCCTGAGATCAACTCACTGTCAGGACATTCTAAATAAATCCCTTTTTTTTCACCCTGGCCCACAGAAAGCTCGATCTCGTCCCAAAGAGAAATCTTTTGGAACATTGTAAAAATAAGATGATATCCATCAGAGCGGCGCCCATTGATCAGCAGAAACAGATTTATTTTGGCAGGGGCCAAAAGGCTCAAAGAACTCATGCGATGGTTACGTTGGGTTTATTGGGTTCATTGAGTTATTTAGTTCGTTGAGTTCGTTTAATCCTTTAATCCTGAGCGTAGCGCTAATTCTCTAATCCTCTTATCCTTATATTATTGATTATGGACCTTTCCCAGGATCAGGATATAGCCTTAACATATCTCATTCGCAAATCGTAAAGTATGTGCTCCAAAAAGCCCTTTTCGTCCTCAGCTAGATTTCCGACAGTCTTTTCCTGGAACATGGCCAAGGTATCTATAGTATGTTGAGCAAGAACAAGATCCTTCTTTATTTCCCCTGAGCCGAACTCCGGGATCTCACCCAGATGGACCAGGGCTGACGTATTAAGAGAGAATAAAAAAGTGGAAAAGTTCACATCAGGAAGTGGCACTGAATCAGGCTTTTCCGATTTAGTGGACTTGGAGTCACTCGAATCTTCCTGATCTGGGCCTTTCTCGGCACTGTGCCTCTTGTCCGTAACCTTGAAGTCTTCCCCATCACTGTGATTCATTGCTGTTTTCTCCTTAAATTCTGAGGTACTTGTCGGACTTAGGGCCGGGAAAAAAATAACTTGGCATTTTCGCATCCCATCTTCACCACATCTTTAATCGATCCTCAATCGCAAAATCCTCAACAT
>CBETWD010000244.1:0-3219 GCA_965539945.1 uncultured bacterium | reverse complement strand
ACTAGATTTTTAAAAAATGCGAAAATTGGATTAAAGTCATTGAAGTCTTTGGACGATAATAAATTTGATATTGATGCCGAATTGATCCAAGGGTGCTATGTCACTTATACAACGTTTAGACAATATTCATGATCTTCCCTCCATGCCCCATACTCTAAACAGTGTGCTGGGCGGCCTTGATTCCATCTCCTCCTCGGCCCAGACGATGGAAAAAATAATCAGAGAAGATCCTGTTCTAACGACAAAGATGCTACGTATAGCGAATTCGCCGTATTATGGCCTGAGGCGAGAGGTTAGCAGTATTGCCAGGGCCGTAGTCATTTTGGGTTTTGAGGAAGTGCGAAGTATAGCGATAGGGCTCTCACTTACCGGGATATTTTCCAATGATCTAGGCTTTGAAGAATTTGACACCAAGGGCATATGGCTTCACTCCATAGGTGTAGCCAAGGTCTCCAAGATGCTGGCAGAGGATATTTCCGGTCTGGAGGCGGATGAGTTGTTTACAGCAGGCATGGTCCATGACTTGGGACGTTTTTTACTCTGTCTATACTTTTCATCTGAGTTGAGAGAGATTTTGGAATTGAGGCAACAGGAAGAACTGTCCCTTTATGATGCGGAGGAGCAGTATGGACTTACCCATTCAGAGGTAGGAGCATATCTAGCCAAGAGATGGAATTTGAGTGAAATGTTGAAGGATGTTATCCGCTACCACCACTGTCCCAACAGCGCCGGTCCACATACTTTGGCCGCCTCAGTTGTTTTTCTGGCTGACGAGATTTGTCAGAAAATGAAGTTCGGTTGGCATCTTGAGGGAGAGCCGGACAAGGTGATTGTGCCCAAGAATTTGGGGCTCGACCGGGATACTGTGAAAAAAGCGGCGCTTTACCTAAAAAACGAGAGAGAGAGCATAGAGGCCAGCTGGGGGGCGATATTTTCTATCTAGTGCCTGAACGGAAATCCCAAATTTTGTTTTCTCAGTTTAGGTCAGGGACAATTAACATATTAAGTTTACTTTCTATCTAGTCTCCTTTGAGTCTTGTGGTTAATATAGAGGCCAAATTCAACGTCTACATTTTCCAATAGTAGCGATGAAATATAAAAGCCTCCAACAAGCACGATAATGAATCTACCCTTTCGTCTACACTCGGATTTTTTTCCCTGCGGAGACCAGCCAGGAGCCATTGCCGCCCTTACCGAAGGTCTTCAAAATGGTTTTAGTCTCCAGGCACTTCTTGGGGTCACCGGATCCGGCAAGACATTTACCATGGCCAACATAATGAACCAAGTGCAACGGCCTGCCCTGGTAATTGCACCGAACAAGACCCTTGCCGCACAGCTTTTCGGGGAATTCAAGACCCTTTTTCCGGAAAACGCAGTTGAATATTTTGTAAGCTATTACGATTACTACCAGCCGGAGGCCTATATACCTCAATCCGACACCTACATTCAGAAAGACTCCTCCATCAATGATTTTATTGACAGGCTCCGCCACTCAGCCACACATTCCCTGCTTACCAGGAGGGATGTGATAATTGTGGCCAGCGTATCATGTATCTATGGCCTTGGCTCTCCTGAAGAATACCGGCAGATGCAGTTGTACTTGAGGGTTGGCGATGAGCGTCCCAGGGAAGAAATCCTGGCCCGGCTGGTCGCGATGCTGTATGAGCGAAACGATATGGATTTCCACCGGGGGACCTTTAGGGTTCGGGGAGATATAGTTGAGATTTTTCCTGCCCATGAGGAAAAATACGCCGTAAGGGTCGGGCTCTTTGGAGACGAAATCGAAAATATCAGCATCATTGACCCACTTAAGGGGCAAACCATTGCTTCTTTGAGAGAAACCATCATATATCCATCGAGCCACTACGTGGCCTCTGAAGGCAGACTTGACAGGGCTATTCTGAGCATCAAGGCAGAGCTGGACGAAAGACTCCTGTTCTTTGAGTCTCAGAATAGATTGGTTGAGGCCCAGCGCCTTGAACAGAGGACCAGCCTGGACCTTGAGATGCTTCAGGAGCTGGGTTATTGCCATGGAATTGAAAACTACGCAAGACACCTCTCCGGCCGCCCTCCGGGAGAGCCGCCTCCTGCACTTTTAGACTATTTCCCAAAGGATTTTATAACCTTCATTGACGAAAGCCACATAAGCATTCCCCAGATAAGGGGCATGTACGCAGGGGATCGTTCCAGGAAAAAGACCCTTGTTGAGTTTGGTTTCAGACTCCCTTCAGCCCTGGACAACCGCCCACTACGGTTTGATGAGTTTGAAAAGGCCGTGGGCCAGGTCGTTTGCCTCTCCGCCACTCCGGGACCATATGAACTTGAAAAGGCAGGAGGAGCCGTGGCGGAGCAGATCATAAGGCCGACAGGTCTTGCAGATCCGCCGATAGGGGTAAGGCCTGCCGGTACCCAGGTGGACGATCTTATGGAGGAGATACAAAAAACCGTTGCGAGAGATGAGCGGGTCCTTGTCACTACCCTGACAAAGAGGATGGCAGAGGCCCTCACAGAATACTATTCCTCAGTTGGTATTCGCGTTGAATATCTCCATTCGGATATCAAAACCATAGAGAGGAGCAAGTTAATACACGGTCTGAGGCGTGGTGACTATGATGTACTGATCGGGATTAATCTCTTGAGAGAAGGGCTCGATATCCCGGAGGTGTCCCTGGTGGCAGTGCTGGACGCGGACAAGGAGGGTTTTCTTCGTTCAGAACGGTCTCTTATTCAGACAGCAGGGCGGGCCAGCCGGAATACCGATGGCATGGTGCTGCTCTATGCAGACAGGATTACCGGTTCCATGAAGCGGGCCATGGGGGAAACCGAACGCAGGCGCCGGATACAGATAGAATACAACCGGCTACATAATATCACTCCGGTCACCATAAAAAAGGCAGTTAAAGATGCCTTGTCTTCTATCTATGAGAAAGAGCAGCAGTTGGATATGCAGATAGCTGAGGCGACAGCTCCCTATGGAGACTTGTCGAGTATCGCGAGCATGGAAGAACGGATCAGAATGCTCGAAAAGGAGATGAAAACTGCTGCCAAGGAACAGAGGTTTGAGAAGGCCGCTGAACTCAGAGACAGGATCAGAGATCTCAAGACAGGGGATGGAATACTGGAAAACTGAACCAATCCCGACAGTCGGGATTTTCGGCGCAATCACGCATCATACGGGAAAATCTCCTTTTGTCTTGCATGGTTGGTCCACAAAATTGT
>CBETWD010000243.1:0-3227 GCA_965539945.1 uncultured bacterium | reverse complement strand
AGAGCCGGACATAATAATAGAGGATGTAGCGAGAAGATACAAAAAGAATCCGGAGAAGTTGATAAATAGCAAAACAAGACCTGCGATAGAGAAGCAGATAGCGATATATTTGATAAGGCGGTACACGGGATTAACAAACGGGGAGATAGGGAAGATATTCAAGATGAAGGCGCAGGCGGTGAGCAAGGCGGGTATAAAGATAGAGCGGTTGATGGAGGAGAACAGGAAGATAAGGAATCAGGTAAAAAAGCTAATTTCTATTTTCCAGGGCTGACCCCTTTTTTCACCAGCGTATCATGCAAAAACCTTGCTTCCCGATTGCTTGGCATGGCCATCCGGGAGTTTCCACGAGATTTCGAGATCCGGTATGGATATCGCCCCCTGCTTCTGGAAACCTTTGTGGACACCAATCACTTTAAAGGAACATGCTATAGGGCTGCAAACTGGCAGTGGATCGGTTGTACCAAAGGCAGGGGACGACAGGATCGTTTCAATAAAAAGGCGGAAAGCATAAAGGATATTTATGTTTATCCGCTTGAGAAAGATTTTCGTATCAAGAAAGCACGTCCAAAACGGTCAGCGCGTACTGCGGAGGTTTCAGTTCGTTATGAGCGAAAGTCATAGGCAGTTTAAAAGGCCCCCAAAAAGATATCAGCCGAGGGGGCTTTCTATTCTCTATGAAGATCGAGATATCCTGGTTGTGGATAAGGTGAGCGGTCTTTTGACAGTGAGTAATGGGAAAGTCAGAGACAACACAGCTTATTATCTCTTGAATGAATACATGCGCAAAGGGAATCCGAAATCAAGACACCGGGTATTTGTCGTGCATCGTCTGGATAGAGATACTTCCGGTGTTATCGTGTTTTCTAAAAATGAGAATGCCCAGCGTTATCTTCAGGAAGAGTGGCAGGGATTTCAAAAGAAGTACTATGCCCTAGTACATGGAACGTTGCCGGAGAAGGAGGGTGTAATTACTTCCTATCTTGCAGAGAACCGTGCTTATAAGATGTATTCTGTTGCTGATCCGAAAAGGGGTAAGCTTGCTAAGACCGGGTATAGAGTTCTGGGAGAATCACCAAAGTACAGTCTTCTGGAAATAGATCTGTTGACCGGCAGGAAGAATCAGATTCGGGTCCATCTTTCGGACAAAGGCTGTCCTGTGGTTGGCGACACAAAGTATGGAGTAAAGGAAAAGGGCATTAGAAGGCTCACACTTCATGCGGCCTCCATTACAATAGTTCATCCGTATTCAAAAGAGAAGATGACTTTCACAGCAAAGGTTCCTGCCTATTTTGAATCACTTATGAAGGGATCTCAAAGAACACACAAAAACTCAGGATGACCCGATGGATGAACCCCAAGCCAAATCTTGATTTTGAAAAGTGGTGACTGCTATTTGACACCATATCATGAAAACCATTTGATATGATGAAAAACGAACCTGAGTCCAAGTAGCTATAATTATTGTATATCGCATCCATTTGATGCTATTGATATGTTCATTCCTGGCAAGATATCAAAATGGGCTTGCTTTTTAAATTATTTTTTACTAAATGATACATCCCTTTTAACATTCCCATAAGTTCTATCAAACAGTTTGTTTCAGGTTGATCCCTCTGAATCTTCAACCTACTTGGGAAAAATATCGATAGATGAGTTGCGCAATCTATACCTATGGTTTTCGAGCCACAGGATCCGTTCCTGTGGTTTTTAATAATTAACGAAAAGGAAACAACAACAATGATTTGCACCACCAATGTTACGCTCGCCTATGGCAAGAGGATTCTGTTCAAAGACGTTAATATAAAGTTTGCACCAGGCAACTGTTACGGACTCATCGGCGCCAACGGAGCAGGAAAATCCACATTTCTGAAAATTCTTTCTGGGGATATCGAACCGGACTCGGGAACCGTCTCCGTGGGATCCAGGGAGAGAATCGCGGTTTTAAAACAGGAGCACTTTGCCTTTGACGAGGAGACGGTTTTAAACACTGTAATAATGGGCCATGAAAAGCTGTACAGAATTATGACAGAGAGGGAAGCTCTTTATGATAAACCGGATTTTTCCGAAGAGGACGGAATCAGAGCAGGTGAGCTTGAGGTTGAATTTGCGGAGATGAGCGGCTATGAGGCAGAGTCTGAAGCGGCGGTTCTCTTAAACAATCTGGGAATTACCGAAGAGATGCATCAGAAAAAGATGAAGGAACTCGAGGGCGGGGAAAAGGTGCGAGTGCTCCTTGCCCAGGCCCTGTTCGGAAATCCGGACGTCCTGCTTCTGGACGAACCCACCAACAACCTGGACATCAAGTCCATTGCCTGGCTTGAGGAGTTTCTCTACAGGTTCCAGAACACGGTAATCGTGGTATCACATGACCGTCATTTCATGAACCAGGTCTGCACCCACATTGCAGACATTGATTTCGGTAAAATCTCGGTATACATGGGGAACTACGATTTCTGGTACCAGGCCAGCCAACTGCAGCTGAAACAGCAACAGGAGGGAAACAAGAAAATCACTGACCGTGCCAATGAACTGAAGGCTTTTATCCAGCGGTTCAGTTCCAACGCCTCCAAGTCTAAGCAGGCCACCTCCCGAAAGAAACTTTTAGAAAAACTCACCATTGAGGACATGCCGGTGTCGTCAAGAAAATACCCGTTTATTTGTTTCAAGCCCGAACGAACCTGTGGCAACGTGATCCTGGAAGTGGACGGACTCACCAAAAGCATCGATGGTGAAAAGGTACTGGACAACGTCAGTTTTACTGTGAACGGTGGGAATAAGATCGCCTTTATGGGCGGGAACAGCCTGGCCAAGACCACCCTTTTCCAAATTTTGGCTGGGGAGATGGAACCGGACAGCGGTACTTTCCATTGGGGAACCACCATTACCCAATCCTATTTTCCCAAAGAATACAGCGCCTATTTCAACGGTGACCGGAACCTTGTCGAATGGCTCCTGCAGTTCGCTCCCCCAACAGAGGGCGAGAGCTTTGCCAGGACATTCCTGGGACGCATGCTCTTTTCCGGGGAAGAAGCCATTAAAAAGATCAGCGTACTCTCCGGTGGGGAAAAAGTTCGCTGCATGCTCTCAAGGATGATGCTTTCCGAATCCAATGTCCTGATGCTGGATGAACCCACCAACCACCTCGACCTGGAATCGATCACGTCATTAAATAACAGCCTGCTCAAATTCCAGGATGTAATTCTTTTTACCTCCCATGACCACGA
>CBETWD010000242.1:0-3260 GCA_965539945.1 uncultured bacterium | reverse complement strand
AAGTATAATAGACCAATATTAAAAACAAAATTTCCTTTTTCAGTATTTGAAGTGCATAATTCAGGTTAAAACAAACAGCGTGTAATATTTTTTCTAATAAGTGAATTTTTTTATACGGAAGAGTGGTGTTTTTCATACACATCTTGTTTGTATTCTCAGTGTTATAATGGGCTAACTATTTGTAAAATTTAAAGATATCCTTTTCTGTTTATACTGGCATGGTCTTCGCATCAACTGCCACAATGCCTTTTAGACCCTGAATGTCCCTGTACCGAGTGCAACGACAGGACGGTGCCTTGATGGTGATTCGCAGTTTGAAAAGGAAAAAACATGCTCACAAAAGCAGGACTACTCAAAGCAGAAAAACCAGACCTGTCACTGGATGTTGATGAGGATCTCCAGGAACTCATCTTCATTGAAATCGCCAGTGGTTTTGTTAGAAAAAAGCGTACTATTGGCAAATTACAGCAAATTGTTAAAAGGATTAAAGAAAAAACATCAAGTTAGGATTCTTCCAAAAATTTCCCGAGGCAACAGAGATACGCAGAAGATAGGAGCCACAGTCCGGAATTCTCCCTTTTTCAATACCTACAATCTACCGCATACTAGAGCCACACCATAAAACCGAGACTGCTGCACACGCACTATCTGCACCCACCAGCCTGAAAATCGACAAAAACAAAATGGTTTTCTGTACCAGTCTTTGGCTACTAAAAAAAGCTCCGCACCGGAAGATCTGGATTGGCCGAGGTCGACGTGTATGGTATCCGCAACAATGGTCATCATTGGTACGTTGCTGTGTGTGACTGGTCCGCCCAGCAGGATTCGAACCTGCGACCTGCGGATTAGAAGTCCGCTGCTCTATCCAGTTGAGCCATGGGCGGGTTCCAATGACCGATTCGGATTCGTGTATAATCTCTTACTATGTCCTTGTAAAGTAACTTTTCTGGTTTAAGACCCTATGGCCTCCGCATACAACTGACCATACAGTTTAGCCGTATTATCCCAGGTCAGCCCCTGTTCCTGCATCCACTGCCGGCCGGCAAGACCGGCTGCCGCAAGATTTCTCTTGCCGCCGATGAGATCGTCAAGCACGCCTGAAAGTGCATCCACATCTCCAGGTGGCACCAACCAGCCGGTTTGACCATGTTGTATCAGCTCGCGTGTTCCTTCGATATCAGTAGCCAATACGGGCAAAGCAGCCGCCATGGCCTCAAGGACTACGTTTGGCCTGCCTTCTCGATAGCTGGGGAGAACAAGGAGGTTGTGATCATTCATGAGCTGTGGAATTCCGTCAGGCGATACGTTTCCAAGAAAGTGGGTATTTTTGTCAATTTTCAGGTCTTTTGCAAGTGATTTCAGATGATCCTTTTCAGGACCGTCGCCGATCACGGTCAGTGTCCATGAAGCCTGGGAATTTGTCCCGGCCAGGGCCTTCAGAAACACGTCCAACCCTTTTAGAAGAATTAAGCTTCCGATGAAAAGCAGTTTAAATGGAGATGGGGCCAAGTGGTCGCGTCCAGTCGCCAAGGCATAGAAAACGTAGTCCACACCATTTGGAACAAATCTGATCTTGTCCGCCAGACCATGATATTGTCGCCCGAGATCAGTCGCTATTGCCTGGCTTACGCCCACTATAAATCTCGATTTCTGAACGGCCTTTTTATGCAGCAAATTAAAAATCGGGGATCTTTCGGCATGATTAACATCCGACCCTCTCAAGGTAGTGATAACGGGTCGTTGGTGAATTGGCTGCGTCAGAACAGCCAGGGCACCGCAGACAGACCAGTGGGCATGTATAATATTATGTTGCCTGGCCAGTTGGATAAGGGACAGGCCCATACCGGCCAAAAAAGCTGGAAGCAGGCCATACAGCCAGGGCTGTGCAGCCAGTGCTGCCGGTATTCCCCCAGGCTGCTGAGCTAGGCGCTGACAGGACCATGGCGCATAACGGAAACGGCGAACCATATAGTTATTCGGCCAAGTTGCGGGGCGAGTATTTGAAGGAGTAAGCACTGTGCATACAAGGCCTTGTCTGATTTCCGCCAGGGCAAGCCTGTGGATGAACGGGCCTGAAATATTACTGGGGTTGGAGGGGAAAGACGTTGCAAGGTGAAGTACATGTAATGGCATTATCGAAGATTTCGATTGTAGTCCATGTCAAACCACATAGCGAAGAAAAGGGACTGGAGCCCTGAGATATAGAGGAATGCGGCAAAGAGTGCACTGGTTTCACTTACAGGGCCGTCCAGAATACGATAGAATAGAAGATAGAGTCCAAAAAAGAAACCGCATGGTGTAAGAGTCAGTCCCAAAAGGTAGAAGAAGACCAGTGGATGAAAATCCGCGATAACATATTTGGTGAACAGACGTCTGAAGAATCCCTTATTGAGAAGCCATGGGATGGTGAACAAAACCTTCCTGAGCCGTATTCCTGATTGTTCACCCACATTATATACCGGACGAATAGGCACGTCGCGCACACGCAAGTTGATCTCATTCAGACGAATCAGGATATCATTCGGCATGCCGTAGCTTTTGTAAATGCGGTCAAGATCCAAAAAACCCAGGGCTTCCAACGATATGGCCGTGTATCCTGTTTGTGAATCAGCTATGTGCCAGTATCCTGAAGCGATTTTTGTAAGCAGCGAAAGGAATGAATTCCCCAAGTAACGGTATTTAGGCATGATTTTCCATGCCTCGCCGTGAAAGAGGCGGTTGCCCTTGGTGTAATCCGTTTCGCCTGTTGCAACCGGCCCTATGATATTGGGAAGATCCGCGGGATCCATCTGAGCGTCGCCTGCCATTACTACGGTAACATCTATTTGGTGCTCCATGGCCCACTTATAACCGGTTACAATGGCAGCTCCAACGCCTTTATTTTGCTTATGGCACAGTAATACCACCCTGCCTTCCGGCTCAATATACCCACGAGCTACATCAACGGTTCGATCCTGACTACAGTCGTCCACAACTATAATATGATCCACAAGGTCGGGCATGGTCTCAATGACCTGACTGAGCAAATGCTCCTCGTTGTAAGCCGGGACAACTACAGCTACTGATTTTTCCTTAAACATATATTAAATCCTGCCGAACATGTTAAGGTTACTTCCTGTCACCCAGCACCTCCCATAACTGATATGATGGGGAATTCGTGGCCACAGGTCTGAAGTACTTTGGATTAAAAGTGTGCCTCAAGAACAATTTATTAAAAACCGACTCGGAAATCTGCGAATCCATTATAGCCCCAAATTTGC
>CBETWD010000241.1:0-3323 GCA_965539945.1 uncultured bacterium | reverse complement strand
GCATTCTGGTATTCTAATACTCATATACCTCTTAAATATCGTTGTCAAGGTATTTTAAACTAAATTGAGCGGTTAGCCTTTAGCAGTTAGCCATTAGTTTAATGATTACACAATGTTCTGCTATTACAAACTTTTACCCGTTGGGCTGTTATTTCTAATTCCTGACAGATATTAGCCACAATCCGGATCCTGTATGATTCACTGAGAAAATACCCCATCATGACAGTTTGCGTTTACTAAAAGTAGTAACGTTGCCGATTAAATCATAAAGGTTAGGTGGCTTCTTTTTGGTCACGGTGAATATGCTTTTTGACCCTAAACCTATTTGGTAAGGAGGATTCGTAATGAAAGGGGTTATCTTTAATCTTCTGGAAAACCTAATTGTTGCTAAATTTGGCGATGAAATTCTCGAGGAAATATATGCCGAAGCTCAATTCTCTGTGGATGCTCCCCCGTTCGTAGGATCCGAAACCTATCCGGATTCAGATTTGTTCGCTATGGTTACTTTACTTTCTGAAAAAACAAATCTGCCCGTTGACGATTTGGTTTACGAATTTGGTAAATACATGTTCCCGGTTCTAGCGGACAAGTATCCTGTTTTCCTTGATAATGTTAACTCACCACTTGAGTTCTTGAAAAGCGTGAACGATATTATCCACGTAGAAGTTAAGAAACTATTTGAAGGAGCCAACCCGCCAACAATCAAAGTCGAAGATATAGATCACAATCAGGCAAAGCTCAGCTATAAGTCAGAAAGAAAATTGTGCAAACTGGTGGAAGGTCTCTTGGATGGGGTTGCCGACTATTTCGGACAGAAAATATCTTATACCCATCAACAATGTATGAAAGATGGAAATCACGAATGTATTCTGCATATCGAATTCTATGATTAGAGCCTTTAGTGATGGATGAGATTAAAATACTCAAAGCAAAGCTTGAGCGAGAAAAGAAAGCAAAAGAAATACTGGAAGACATGCTGGAAACTCGCACAAGGAGTTTGTATTTGGCTAAACGGGAGGCCGAGACAGCTAACCGGGCCAAGAGCGAATTCCTTGCCAACATGAGCCACGAGATTCGCACACCTATGAATGGGGTGCTCGGTTTTGCGGACATGTTGCTTGATACCGATCTAGATAAAGACCAAGCCGATTATGTAGACACCATCAAGAGGAGCGGGGACTTTCTACTGTCTTTAATCAACGATATCCTTGATTTTTCAAAGATCGAGGCTGGGCAGATGGATTTTGAGGAAATCGACTTTGATCCTGAGCTTCTTGCTTATGATGTTTGTGAATTGATCCGCCCGAGGATTGAATCGAAACAGATTGAGATCCTATGCCATATCGGGGATAATCTTCCTTCGTTAATTAAAGGAGATCCGGGACGGTTTCGGCAAGTCTTGACCAATTTAATGGGCAATGCTTCCAAGTTTACCGAGTCCGGTGAGATAGAACTCTCGCTTGATATTGAAGAGGAAAAGGATGACCGGATAATACTTCATGCCACTATACGGGATACAGGCATCGGCCTCCCCGAGGACAAATTGGCCACTATCTTCAAGCCCTTTCAGCAGGCAGACGGTTCAACCACAAGAAAATATGGCGGTACCGGTTTGGGTCTATCCATATGCAAAAAAATATCAGAGCTTATGCATGGCGATGTGTGGGCGGAACGAGCAACGAGCAACCAGTCCCCCGGAAGCATTTTTCACTTTACTGCATGGTTTAAAAAAGCTGAAGAGAAAGAAGCTAGGAGAGTTACCCGTGTTTCACTCTCTGATAAAAAGGTTCTTATTGCCGATGATAACCAGAGAAACCTGGACATATTAACGCACGTTTTAGACTCAGTCGGCATGCGTGTAGTTGCACTGAGAAATGGTGAAGAAGTCATACCAACCTTAGAAGAGGCCATGGCGGCTAAAGATTTCTTTGACCTTGCTATCATTGACATCCAAATGCCTGGCATTAGCGGGTATGAAGTAGCAAAACAGATTCGCTATTCCCAATCAACAATCATCAATCATCAATCAACAATCCAAAGTCTTCCACTGATTGCCCTATCTTCTTTGATGGATGCCAGTAAGTGCAAAGCCGTGGGATTTGATGGTTTCCTGAGCAAGCCCATTCGCCGGGAAAAGCTGTACCAGATGTTGGAGAGATTATTAGGAGAAAAGGAAGATCAAGGTGAAGCTGAAAAGGGGGAACGTGTAAGGGATAAAATCATGACTCGACATTCAGTTCTGGAGGAAATGAAGCATTCTGTGCGTATCCTTTTAGCAGAAGACAATCCGGTCAACCAGAAACTGGCAAAGATGATGCTGACCAAGGCCGGGTATAAAGTAGAAGTGGCCAATAACGGTCAAGAGGCCGTTGAGAAATATACAACATCTCCTGAAAATTTTGATCTGATCTTCATGGATATTCAGATGCCGGTAATGGATGGAATTGCCGCTACAAAAGCAATCCGAAGGTATGAAGAACAACCCGTAACCCGCAACTCGCAACCCGCAACCCGTCATATTCCGGTCGTTGCCATGACTGCCCACGCGATGAAGGGTGATAGAGAAAAATGTATTGAGGCGGGTATGGATGACTATATCACAAAGCCGATCAAAAGGGATCTCGTCTTTGGGATCCTCGAGAAATGGGTTCTTAACAAGGTGTCATGAATTTTTGAATGAATTCTACAGTGAGTACATTTAGATGTTTCGCTCAGAGGAATACACGATAATCAACGCTCAGGACCTTTGCAAAAACCTTGGCGTTTTTCTTGCCAATTGTCCTTTTGCCGTTCTCCATCTCTGAGATATGACGTTGCGGGATCCCGGTTAACTCTGCGAGCTTCCGCTGAGTCAGTCCTTCACGGTGCCTAGCTCCAGCCAGATATATACCCGGCTCGTTTCCCTCGATCTCAGGGAAGCCCTCCCGCCACGGAATTGCCCCGGAGCCATTGATCGCATTCAGAAACCCCAAGGTATGCAATGCCTTGATCGCCTCAACCTTACGGCTGGCCGGCCCTACAAAGCGAAGTTCTACCTTAGTAAGGTGCTTTTTCGTGGGTTCCAGCATAAATCACCTCCACCAAACAAATTTCCTTGTCTTTCAGTTCCCAAACAGCCACATAGGTTGGACGGCCTTTCTTCAAATGACAATGGTGCCGGTCTTTGTCTAGCTTGCCATAGTTTGGCCAGTTGCCTCTAACCGGGCCGTCTGTCTCAATCTCACGCATGAGAAGAGCAAGGCTTTTTCTGACTCGCTTTGGTAAAAAAGAAAGATTCTTGGCCGCCTTTTTTGAGATGGTGACTGTCCAGCTCATAATATTCT
>CBETWD010000240.1:0-3330 GCA_965539945.1 uncultured bacterium | reverse complement strand
ATCAATAAGCAATGGTGTCAAATCAACATATATTTCCATGTTGAAACCCCGCAGAACAAATGTCAACTACTTGTAAATACTGATTAATATCAGCAAATTCTCTTCTAGTATGTTTCTTGCAAAATTTTATTATATTCTTGTCTTGATTCTTTAAAGAATCATCAGATGGGTTGTATTGGGAATAAATACTATGAGTGGTGGGGAAAAATGATGATACAGAATATAAAAATGGATAGCGCAGAAGGGTCTATGGATGAGAATGAAATGAAATTTTACACCCTTAGGGCCAAATTGTTCTCCCTGAATGCAGCATTTGAGTCAGCCGGGGCAGGTGAGGCAGGTGCATCATTTGCGGTTTCGGCCAGTGAGGCCGGAAGCCTGGCCATGAGAGGGGTAATGACGCAGAAAAACCAAAAAATATAAATCAATCCTGCCTGCCGTTCAGGAGGAAATGGCACTTTTTAATTGCCGGGTGCCAAACCTCATGAAAATGTTCCCAGAAAAATGTCTGTGCCAGGACAAACCTGTTATGTTTTGATCCTGCACCCTTCATTCTCTTATCCCATTTTTTCTGCAAAGTCCTTAGATTTTTTTTCTGTTCTTTGTTGTCCGTGCTATTTATTACTTCATCGATCATCCTTTTTCTTTCAAGTTCAAAGGCAAACCTGTTTTCCTTAAATAGCTTGGAGAGCCTGGCATGTCTTTCCAATGCCTCTTTTTCACGCTTTTTTCTACCTATTTCCCAGTCAAGTTTTTCCATTGTCTATCCGAAATTGATTATTAATATAGTTGCTAACATACTATATTAATAAACGAAAAATTCATTTTAATCAATATTTTTATTTCCCTTTGCCTATGAAGAAACCGTATCCTATTCTTCCATGGATAAGAGCAGGAAGGCCCACAGGGGAATATGGCACACTTTTTTTGGGATTTCCATTCTCGGCAGATTTTGACATCCTGACCCTTATAAAGTAAACTTTTCCCCAAAAACATGGTACATGTCGGCTGGCTTTTGAATCCTTCAAAAAGCGATTTCCTATCAGTCAGTTCAGGTTTCAGGTGTCAGGATCGAAAAATTTGAAGAGCTGAAACCTGAACACTGATACCCGGCAGTTGAACTCAATGAACAAGAAATGTGGGGCCAAAGGCACAGCCGAAACGTGCCCGCAATGCCGCCATTACTATATTACCTGGGATTCAGCGCATCCCTATGGTTGCAAGGCCTACGGATTTAAGAGCTTACGGAGTCCGCATATAGTAGTAGAGGAGAGTTCCGGAGAGCCGTGCAAGCTCTTTGCAGCCCGGAGACCCCGCCATCTTATTTCTGAGCGTTAGACCTGAAAAAAGTAAAATACGCAAAAATGGAAGGTTTCCTCTCTGGTGTACCAAATTTGAACTTATCCCTGGAATAAAAAATTCGATCATGGATCCACCCTATGTCACCGGAAGGCCCTATCCCCTGGATGCAGCGCGAGTTTTAGAAGGGCTTAATGACACGGATTGTTTTGTATTCCTTGAAACTTCAAGGGTTGCCAAAGAGGAAAATACCTCATACCTCTTTTTAAATCCGATAAAAATTCTTACTGCATACGGCCTTGGTGATCTGGAGCCTCTTTACAGATCCATGGAGACGGCCCTTGACAGGGGATACTATCTGGCTGGATGGTGGGCCTATGAGTGGGGATATGCCCTTGAACCCAAATTGTGGCACCTTCTGGATACGCCCAGGCCCAAGGCCCCCCTGGTATGGCTCGGTGTATTCAAAGACCCGAAGATATGGATTCATCGGCCTGATGCCCCTTTTTGTCCCTTAAACAATATTCCGGATATCCAGGAAAATTTGGGGCCTCTGGAACTGGAGGTAACAAAGGACCAATACATTAAGGCCATAGACTGCGTAAAGGACTATATAGCCCGTGGTCACACCTATCAGGTCAACTATACCTTAAGGGGAAGGTTTAAATATACCGGTCTGCCATCTGATCTTTATCTGTCACTCAGGGCCAGGCAGTCTGTCTCTTACGGGGCTGTGATACGCAACAGGAAAAAATGGCTCCTTTCCCTTTCTCCGGAACTTTTCTTTCGCCTGGAAGGGCAAAAAATCTGGTCCAAACCCATGAAGGGTACATTAAAGAGGGGAAGGACAACAGACGAAGATTGTGAATTTGCACGTTTTTTGGCCAACGACCCCAAGAACCGGGCAGAGAATATCATGATTGTTGATCTGCTTCGGAACGATATAGGGAGGCTTTCTCTCCCCGGAACGGTCCGGGTGCCGGAGATCTTTACTGTTGAGCGCTATAAGACCCTTTTTCAGATGATATCCAGAGTAGAGGGGGAAATTCGCCCGGACACCTCCTGGCATAAGATCTTTAATGCCCTGTTTCCATGCGGGTCTGTGACCGGGGCGCCAAAAATCCGGACAATGGAGATCATCTCTGAGATCGAGTCTTCGCCAAGGGGCGTATACACAGGCGCCATAGGATTTATTTCTCCTTATAGAAAAGCAGTCCAGAATGTGGCTATCAGGACAGTGGTCCTGGACGGAGAATCCGGAGAGCTCGGGATAGGAAGCGGGATAACAATAGATTCAGATCCTGAAAGAGAATACGATGAGTGCAGACTTAAGGCCGAATTTCTGACAAATTCTCTGTGCTTATCCTCTACTAAAAAAGGTGGATCAAGGAAGGATTTTTCCCTTATAGAGACCATGAGGTGGGACACTGGAAGGGGAGAGCAGGGGGGCGAGGGTTACTTCCTGCTGGAAAGGCACCTTGAAAGACTTTCGCGCTCTGCCCATTATTTTGCCTTTTACATGGACCTGGAAAAGGTGAGGAAGGAGTTAGATAAATTTGCAAAGGGCCTGCATTCAAAAAGAAAATCCTACCGGGTCCGTATGTTGCTGAAAAGAGATGGTTCAATAGATATTTCAGCCTCTGTGCTATCCACACAGGAAAAGCAGGTTTGTTTTGACCTGTCGCTAAAGACAGTTGACTCCCAAGATCCCTTTTTATATCACAAAACCACACACAGGCCCCTGTATACGGAAGAATACCAGAGGGCCAAGACCCGCGGTCTTTTTGACTGTGTGTTTGCAAACGAGCGGGGTGAACTTACCGAAGGGACAATCAGTAATTTATTTTTAGATATTGATGGCAAACTCGTCACCCCTCCTGTATTCAGCGGACTCTTAAACGGCACCTTTCGTCAGGATTTTGTAGAACAAGGCAAAGCCGGAGAGCAGGTGCTCTATCCGGATGATCTGAAAAAAGCCCGTGCAATATATCTGGGAAACTCAGTACGCGGGCTCCTGAAAGCAAGCTACAG
>CBETWD010000239.1:0-3373 GCA_965539945.1 uncultured bacterium | reverse complement strand
ACTCATAACTTTGGCCAAAGTACGACGGCATCAGCAGCATCTTCTCCAATCATATTAACCCCATGGTTTACAGGGTCCATTACTTTCATCGCCAGAACCTCGCCTTGAGGGGTAGTGGTGCTGATCAATCTTGGCTGTTCAGTTTTTTCACCCCAATACTGCATTACCGTGAAGACCTTCACCCCTTCCTGGATTAATCTTCCAGCAAGATACTGGGGATTATGAGACACTTCGGGAGCCCATACAATGGACTTAATGCCATGAATATTCCCGACCAGTACTACCAAACTATCATATTCCCCACTATCAAGAGCCACAAGAACACGACGGCACATGGTCCCGTCACGGTCTTTAACACTTGGTGGGGCATCAATAGCCCTGATGTGGAGAAGAGGTTCTTTTGCCTGCAGCATTCCCAGCTCTCTCAACATTTCCTGATAGGCATGGTGGTCAATTATTGGAGAAATGAATTCCTCAAAAATAGGCTTCTGCTTCGACATAACTCTTTCTAAATCATCTTGATAACTGGAAGGAATTTCCAGTCCAAGAAAAACCTTCTTTCCCCGATGGACTAAATCTTTAACAAGAGCCACTGTCAGTTTCTGGCTTTCCGGGTTGCCGTGCCTTTCACCCAGAATGAGGACAGAGCTATTCTCACTCCATTCCGGGATAGTGGACACAATTTTTCTGATACCATCTGTCTGTTTTGTTGGAGGAGCCGTTTGAAGTTTGTGGAAAACCGAGCAACCATAAAGGCTAAGAAACCATCCAAAGACGGCGAATATTACAAGACTGGTTAAAAACTTCATTTTCAACCGTCCGTAACCATGGAGAACTTCGCCATGGTCCGATCTTTTTTATTGGCCTTAAAAGCAACCTTTGAGTGGGAAACATAATCGTTAATAGAACTCGAATTACCTCCTGTTATACTCATTATGATATCCATCCCACCTATTTTGTTTAGTTGCTGTCTTGCGGCTTAATCGTCTTAACAAATAATCTTATAAGCTAAGATCATGCCAGCACGAACAGGTAAGGGATATCTTTAAATATTACAGGTAGTTAGTCTACGGTAACACCGAGAATGTAAGACAAAATAGCAGGGTAAAGCTGCTCCAAAATGGACCACTATTGTTCCAAAATGGAGCATTATTAAATTGCGGGACATTAGTGACCCCGGTTAAATAAAAAGCAAAGACCGTTTAACGGGGCAGGCTAGATTGAATAAGCGTGATAATGGTATGAGCAAATAGCTGATTGGCAGGGGTAAAATAGGATGTCCCCAATTTTAATGAACGGATTTGTATTTCTTGTTGTCAGGTTAGGGACTCGCGCTCTCATCAATGGCCCGGTTCATAAGTTCGCGACGTTGACGTTGATCTGCTTCGTATCCGCTATGCCGGGCGCCTAACAGCAGACCATCGTTCCGGTTCAGAAACATCTGAGCGTTGGTCATGCGCGCTACGTCGCGCGAGGGATCCGCAAAGGAACTCACGATTTGATTAACTACTGCAGCGGCCAACATCCCGATCAAATCGTTCTGGCCTTCGCTGGAGCTGCGCACCACTGTATGCTCCCCCTGCCACAGCACCATACCCGTATCAGTGTCGACGAGTTGCCCCCAAAGATGAACAGTAGTTGCAGAGTCAATGAGCCGATACTTGGTTCCCCAATCCTTGACGGTCATATACAACACTGCGTCAGGATTGATTATTTCACGGATTTTGTCGAGTGGAATCTGGGCCATATCATAAGGAGTAGGTGCGCCGTTTTCCTTCATAAGCGTGTCGATTACTGCTACAGGGAACACATAGTAACCGCGTTCTGCCAGTGGGCGCGTCACTGTAGATAGGTAGATGTACGGTGCCATAACCTCCATGGACTCATTGCAAGGCGGAAGCACAAGAATCGAGCGCGGCATATGTTCCTGATACGTACTATAATCGTACTGATGAGGTGCGCCGGCACAGCCTTGTAAGAAACACATGCCGAGAACGAACAGAACCAATAGGGAAAGAAACCTGTCTGTTTTCATTTCTGCATCCGCTCAATGGTTCCGTCAATAAAGTGGGCCGATTCGGGAAATTTCTTTTTTTCAGTCTGCAGGTGAACCAAGGCAGTTGCATAATCCCCGTCTGAGACATAGAGATACGCCAAATGGGCGTGGAGCCCCGGCGGAACGAATTCCCCTGAGGAGACCGTCTCCTCTATCTGTTTCTCTAACCGCGCGATCTCGTCGGCGCCGGAAGCCTTCCCTGGCTCTAAGTACATGTCATAGATTGCATCTTCGTAACGTCCCCAGTTGTACAAAGTAGTATCACGTGCACAACCAATGAAGAGCATGGCGACAATGAGACCAATGGAAATGCGGGACAGGGACACCATGACTACTTGACAGGACTCCATTCACCGCGATCAAGCCCGGCGACCAGATTATTTACAGCGTCCATGATGGCGAAATTCAACACCTTCCCGGTGAGAGTAGCATCATACGCCGCTGTACCACCAAAGCCCAGCACCTCACGGTTGCTCAGGGCATACTCCCCTGCCCCTTGTATGGCGTAAATAATTTTGGACGTACGCACATCGACGATGTTGAGGGAGACCTTCGAATAGGCGACCTGCTTTTTCCCATGACCGAGGATGCCGAAAAGCTGCCGGTCTCCTACAGCCTTTCGACCGAATTCCGTCACCTCACCTGTCACCACCAGGCCGGCCCCCATCAGTGCTTGCTCTGTTCCCGAGATTTTCGCTTCCCGGGCAATCTCTTCCATATTTTCGCGGTCTGCTACATTGAAGCGGTTCGTTTGGGTCAGGTGAGTCTTCAGGATTGTCTTTGCCTGTGAGCCGAGGCGATCCCTGCCGTCCGAAAAAATGCCGCGCATATAGGTGGAACGATTGGCGAATTTCCCGACCACGAGCGGATATTTGGGACCGCTATAAGCAGTTTTATGCGTCGCCACTGATTCGATCTGCACGACCCTGTGAGTTTCTGTGGCACATGCAAATAGCATGAGCACAGCAACGAGTATGGCTGCAATACGAGCGGCCTTTCCAATGATCGGAAGAGAATTGCGCAACACTTTTTTCCGTAGGACTCTGTTCATCGTGGTTCGCTCCTTAGTTTACATTCCGCAGCGCGCGGGGAATTACTATTTCCTACAAAGATGAGTTCATGTTTTTTGTTTGGCATATTTTTAAAAATTGCGATTAATGCTTCTTAAGCTATTAACACGAATGATACAATTTGGATGGCAAGCTGGTCAAGGTAAAATTATGGACTGTGGGTTTATACATTCAATCTGCGTCATTTTAGCAGGATTGCTGGTCTAAAGCTCAATACCATCCTCGCAGATTCGCGATTAATTCAATA
>CBETWD010000238.1:0-3376 GCA_965539945.1 uncultured bacterium | reverse complement strand
GCCTCGCATCTGCAGCACCCTGTAAACGCTTACAGTTCGGTGGGTTGCGGTAAAACGGGCGTTGTAACCCCGTGAAAGGTTACATTATTTTCAACACAAATATTTCATCGAGGTTTCAGATAAATGGAAATCATTCTTAAAGAAACTATCCCTTCTCTCGGGAAGGCCGGAGACATGGTTAAGGTCGCAAATGGCTATGCCCGCAATTTTCTGCTGCCTAAAGGCAAGGCCATATTTGCCAACAAAAAGAATATGTCTCAGATTGAGCATCAGCAGGCCTCTATCCTGGCCAAGGCTGCCAAGGAACATGATGAGTTTGATGCCCTGGCCACTAAGCTTGGTGATCTGGAAATCAGCATACCGGTCCGGGTAGGTGAAATGGATCGGCTTTATGGCTCTGTTACCAATCTGGACATAGCCAACGTTATAGAATCACAAGGGTATTCAATTGATCGCAAGAAAATACAGATGGACGAGCCCATCAAGGCCCTTGGCGAATTCGAGGTCCCAATAAAACTCAGCCCTGATGTCAAGGCCATAGTCAAAGTCAATGTGGTCCCACAGGAGTCTTTGTGACATTGAGTAATTTACAAAGATGTCGGCATCCTTCACGACAAGTCAAAAGTAGGTTACACTTTGTTGATCTTGTATTTTGGCAGTGAAATTTGAAACTCGAAATTTGAAATTGGGAAAAACACAAAGATGTAGATGCGTTACCTAATTTCGAATTTCGAATTTCCAGTTTCGACATCGGCATTCAATTTGAGAATACACGCTTTTTCGAAAAAAGTGTAAACTGGTGAATGAAGGATGCCAACATGTCTATAGCATCTCTTAAGAGTGTTATTAAACCCGCTGAATACCGCCTTCCGCCACAAAATGTAGAAGCAGAGCAGTGTATCCTCGGAGGCATTCTAATCGAGGACCAGGCCCTTTTGAAGGTTGTTGAGTTTCTGCACCCGGAGGACTTCTACAAAGAGGCCCACGGCATTATCTATGCTGCCATACTTGATCTTTTTAACAGAAATGAACCCCAAGACCTCGTGACTGTTCACAATGCCCTGAAATCCGTGGGAAAGCTTGAAGCAGTCGGGGGGGCAGCCTACCTCGCAGAGATCACGGAAACTATGCCGGTGGCCGCCAATATCGGCTACTACGGCAAAATCGTTTGGGACAAGGCCATCCTCCGCCGGCTTATTCAAAAGGCATCAGACATATCTACCCTTTGTTACGAAGAAACAGGAGAGGTGGACGAGGTCCTGGAATCTGCCGAGATATCCATATTTGAAATCTCCGAGGCCAAAATCCGTCAGGCCTTCCACCCTCTTAAGAGCATACTTAGGGACAGCATCAAAAAGGTTGAGGATCTGTACGAGCGCAAGGAACTGATTACCGGTGTGCCAACAGGCTTTACAGATCTTGACAAGCTGACCGCAGGGTTTCAGCCATCCGACCTTATTATCATTGCAGGTCGTCCCAGCATGGGAAAGACGGCTTTTGCCCTGAATATCGCACAGCACGCGGCCATTGCCAACAATATATGTGTTGCGATCTTCTCTTTGGAAATGTCCAAGGATCAACTGGGCCTCAGGATGCTATGTTCAGAGGCCAGGGTGAATGCACAGAAGGTAAGGACGGGTTTCCTGAGTGAGCGGGACTGGCCAAAGCTGATAAATGCCGCAGGTCACCTCTCTGAGGCCCTTGTCTTTATCGATGACACACCGGCCTTATCTGCCATGGAGATAAGGGCCAAGGCCAGGAGGCTTAAGAGCAAACACGACCTTGGCCTTGTGTTGGTAGATTACATGCAACTCATGAGGGGCAAAGGACGCAACGAGAGCAGAGAGCAGGAAATTTCCGAGATCTCACGATCACTTAAGGCAATGGCCAAGGAGTTGAATATCCCTGTGGTAGCCCTGTCTCAGCTGAATCGCAAGGTAGAGGACAGGCCAAACAAAAGACCACAGATGGCAGACCTCAGGGAGTCAGGGGCTATAGAACAGGACGCTGATGTAATCGCCTTTATTTTTCGGGACGAAGTCTATAATCGATCTGAAGACAACCCAAACAGGGGTATGGCTGAAATCATTGTGGCCAAGCAGAGAAACGGTCCCATTGGTATTGTAAAGCTGGCCTTTGTGGACAAATACGCTACCTTTGCCAACCTGTCTCGCGAATCAGAATATTAAGCCTCTACTACATGAGCTCTTGCAGGAAGGTGGTATAAGGCCATCAGAGGAGCTCATAACAAACCTTGGAGTCTATCTAGGGGAGCTTTACTCCTGGAACCAGCGCATCAACCTCACCGGCCTCAAGACCATGGAGGAAATGGCCGTCAAGCACGTCGGTGATACCTTGACTCTGATTCGTTTTCTGCCGGAGGGTGTCCATCACGTACTGGATATAGGCACAGGCCCCGGTGTTCCAGGATTAATCCTCAAGCTGTTTCGTCCCGATCTTGAAATAGTGCTTATTGACGCCATTCGGAAGAAGGTCTCGTTTCTCAGTACTGTAATCGCAATAATCGGCCTTACAGGTATCCGGGCAGAGCACTGTCGACTGGGCCCCAAAGATATACCCGGGCATCTTCCCCCTGAAAGCTTTGATGTAATCGTCAGCCAGGCAGTGGGTCCTCTGGATGAGCTTGCCCGCATGGCCCGGCCTTTACTGTCACCAAACGGTCTGGTAATAGCCATGAAGGGACCAAAGGCAGATGAAGAACTGGAAGAAAAAATGGGCTATCTGCAAAGGCATGGATGGAAGACCGGTATCATAAAAACTCAAACACCTGTTAGTAGTTTTAGACGAAATCTTGTCATGTTACGAAGATACTGATCCAGTTACAAAAAAAAGCCGCTCACAAGACAAATGGCAGAACTACATCTGTGGCAGAGGGACATCCTTATCCTGCTTCTTCTTGGCTGGAGCAATTTCCTGCCTATACTAGGTAGGGTCGTCCTCAAGGAACGCCTTTCGGCTCCCCTGGACCTGGGATACAAGTGGATAGATAATCGTTACCTACTGGGTCCGCACAAGACCTGGAGGGGAATAATTATTTCAGTCATTGGGACTGGTCTTGCCGGTCATTTTACGCCATTAGGCCTTGTTCTCGGGCTTAAGCTCGCCTTATGTTCCATGTTTGGCGATTTGATCTCAAGCTTTGCAAAACGACGTATGGGTTTAAAAAGTGGTAGTAAGGCCCTTTTGCTGGATCAAGGCCTTGAGTCATTTCTCCCCTTATGGGTACTCAAGGACAGCCTTTTTATTTGCTGGACTGAGATAATCCTGATAATCTCTTTCTTTACATTACTGGAGATCGGCCTCTCTCCACTTCTTTATATGCTTCATATCAGGAGAAGTCCCCACTGAATTTATG
>CBETWD010000237.1:0-3395 GCA_965539945.1 uncultured bacterium | reverse complement strand
TGGCCTGGGGCAATCCCAATGTCATAACCAACTGCCAGTTTGAGGAAATTGCCAAGAAGGGCAAGATTGTTCGTCCTGACGGCAAGGAGGTCAAATCAGTGGCCTTTATTCAGAGCCCCGGGGGCTCCAAGGACGATGCTGATTTCCCCTATGCCTCAGTAGTAACGAGCCTCGTTGCCCTTAAACAGGCCAAGTACCTCCGTGAGGACCAGCCGGAGGATGGCAAGGCATATGTCTTATACGAGCACATGCGCGCTTCAGGGCAGTATGAGTATTTCTACCAGGGCCTTCAGAACGATCCGGGGATTTTTCTTACCAAGGGAGATGTTACTGAGGTCAAGGACAACGGCTCAGGTGGTCTGACCGTCAATGTGGATAATACTCTTATCGGCGGCGACATCAGCCTGGATGTAGATCTCGCGGTGCTTGCCACAGGGATGGTCCCGACCACCAAGGACGACCCGGTTGTGAACCTGGCATACAGGCAGGGCCCGGGCTTCCGTGAGCTGGACCTGTTTGGAGGCTACTGCGACTCCAACTTCATCTGTTTCCCATATGAGACAAGGCGGACAGGAATTTATGCCGCAGGCGTAGTCCACAGGGCCATGACCATAGAGGAGGCAATGGAGGATGCCGCGGGTGCAACACTAAAGGCCCTGCAATGCCTCAAGGCCATTGACGAGGGTCACTCGGTCCATCCACGTACATGGGATTTTGACTATCCTGACTTTTACTTCCAGCGCTGTACCCAGTGTAAGCGTTGTACTGAAGAGTGTCCGTTTGGCGCCCTGGATGACGATGAGGCAGGCACTCCCAAGCTCAATCCATCAAGATGCCGCCGTTGCGGTACGTGCATGGGCGCATGTCCGGAGCGCATTATCAACTTCAAGGACTATAGCATTGACATCGTCGGCTCAATGATCAAGTCGATCGAGGTGCCTGACGACGACGAGGATAAGCTGAGGTTGCTCATCTTCGCTTGTGAAAACGATGCATATCCCGCCCTGGATATGGCAGCCAGAAAGGGCCTTTCCTGGTCACCGTTGGGCAGGATTATCCCTGTCCGGTGTCTTGGTTCGGTTAACGTGGCATGGGTCAAAGACGCCATGTCAAGTGGGATAGACGGCGCTTTGCTCCTTGGCTGCAAGTTCGGCGACGATTACCAGTGCCACTTTGTGAAGGGCAGTGAGCTATCAGAGAAGCGTATGGCAAATGTTGCCGAGTCACTAGCCTCCCTGGGAATTGAGGCTGAGCGTGTACGATTGGCACAGGTTGCCATTGACGAATATGATCAAATCCCTAAGATCATAAATGATTTTATGGATGAAATATTGGAATTGGGACCGAATCCATTCAAAGGTTTCTAGGAGGTATTAATCATGGCTGAACGAAATCAAGTGCAGCCGGACCTGGCGTTCGTAAAGGGCGTCATGGAGGCAGGTGGAGACACGGTTAACCGCTGCTATCAGTGCGCAACGTGCTCCATAATCTGCCCTCTGTCCACAGATGAGAGCCCATTCCCCAGAAAAGAGATGCTCTGGGCCCAGTGGGGTCTGGGATCCAAAGTCGCTGGGGATGCAGATGTCTGGTTGTGTCACAACTGTGGTGATTGCACAAAGTATTGTCCCAGGGATGCCCGCCCCGGGGATGTGCTGAGCGCAATCAGGATAAATGCCGTAAAGCACTATGCCGAACCAAAGGCATTGGCTAATATACTGAACACTGCGGGTGGTGTAATAGGCACTGTAATTGCGTCTATGTTCGCCGTTATGGTAGTGGCATTTCTCTGGTCCTTATACACAAAAGAGGCTTTTCCAATTCCAGAGGGCACTGTTGTATATCACAAGTTCCTGACTGTGATACCGATAGACGCTCTGTACCTTTCCATATTCGGCCTTGTGGCCTACGCCAGCATAAAGGGGGTGCTCCAGTTCTGGAGTGATATCTCCAAGGGTGCCGGATTACGGGATTCATTCACAGGGAAGGCCGCAACGCCTGCCCTGGGACCTTTTCTGGTCAAGTATGTATGGCCTGCTGTTAAGGAAATATTGACCCATGAGCGCTTCAAGAAATGCGGAGAGACGGCGGAGCGTGCAACGGGGCATCTCTGGGTCCTATGGTCATTCATTATTCTGTTTGTTGTGACCATCATAGTCATGATCCAGGCGGATGTGCTGGCCATTCTATTTCCTAATGCCGGGTTTGAAACACCACTTGCCCAGTATCATCCGGTCAAGATCGCGGCCAATGTCGGAGCCGTCATGCTCATTGCCGGAATCTGGATGCTCAGGAATATGAGGAACAAGAAGACTGCAGAAGGGACTATTACGAGTTCAACACAGGACTGGATCCTGATATGGCTCATCTTTGCAGTGGGCGTGAGCGGTGTGGCGGCAGAGATAATACGTCTGGCGGACGTGGCGATCCTGGCCTATCCGGTATACGTGCTGCATTTGGGGTGCGTCGCAACTCTGTTTCTTTCCATTCCGTACTCCAAATTTGCCCATCTGCTTTACAGGACCACTGCTTATGTGCATGAGAGCTGGGCAAGGGACGTGAGAGCAGGCAAGGCCGGTTTCGGACTTGAGAAAATGGTGACTGCATGGCAGTATGAAGGAAAAGACGTACATTAGGAGCTAGAGGGCTCGATTGCCCAAGGTAATTACAGGGGCGGCGCCGGTTGGATGTGCGCCGCCCTTTTTTGTGATCAAAAGAGCTTGCTTTTTTTAAACAGGTCACTATTATGGAGAGTTCAGTTTTGCTGGTGTAGCTCAATCGGTAGAGCAGCTGATTTGTAATCAGCAGGTTGCGGGTTCGAGTCCCATCGCCAGCTCCATTGGAAAGGTGCGGAGAGGTTCCCGAGTTGGCCAAAGGGGACAGACTGTAAATCTGTTGGCGATGCCTTCGGAGGTTCGAATCCTCCCCTCTCCACCAATAGATATAATTAAGAATTAAGAATTAAGAATTAAGAGTTAAGAGTTGGGAATGATGAATTGGGGAGTTGGTTGTGGTTTTTTAGGTTTTAATTCTTAATTCTTAACTCTTAATTTTTAATTGTTTCAATTGGTTCCCTTTGGGCGGGAATAGCTCAATTGGCTAGAGCATTAGCCTTCCAAGCTGAGGGTTGCGGGTTCGAGTCCCGTTTCCCGCTCCATGGAAATAGGTGCCCATGTAGCTCAGTCGGTAGAGCACTTCCTTGGTAAGGAAGAGGTCACCGGTTCAATCCCGGTCGTGGGCTCCATGGTCTTGTGAGTTGAAGTCGGAGTGAAGCCTGTTGCTGGAAACATAAAGCAACTGCAGGGGCGTCAAAAACATATCATTTGAGGAGTAACAGAGAAAAATGAGCAAGCAAAAATTTGAGCGTACTAAGCCGCACGTCAATGTAGGTACAATTG
>CBETWD010000236.1:0-3427 GCA_965539945.1 uncultured bacterium | reverse complement strand
TAAAAAAAGTCCTCATAATCCTTAATAATCAGTTAACAGCAAACATATTTGGTAATTTTTTTGTATTTTAATCTTCGTGCCTTTTTAGATTATGGGAAGGAAATATTTTGAAATTCGAATCATACCATGCTGAAAGTTTTTTTGATGAGATGTTTGAATCCAACGGCATTCCACGAGATTATGCGAATTTGCTGGTTCAAAAAATCGAGTCTTTTCCCGACGGAGAGCTTCTGCGAAGGCAGGAGGCGGCCGAACGAGCCCTGTTTCACATGGGTATTACTTTTAATGTGTATGGGGACCACGAGGGAAGGGAAAAGGTTTTACCCTTTGATATCATTCCTCGCATTGTTGAGGCGTCAGAATGGGAATGGATAGAGCGCGGTCTTAAGCAGCGCGTTTATGCATTGAATCTATTTGTTGACGACATTTATCACGATCAGAAGATCATAAAAGACAGGGTTATGCCGGAAAGTGTCATCCGCTCCGCCAAGAGTTTTCGTGAGCCCTGTGTGGGACTCAATCCTCCTCGCGGAATCTGGTGTCATATAACCGGGACGGATCTCGTCCGCGATGCAGACGGGCAGATATATGTCCTTGAGGATAACCTGCGTTGTCCGTCAGGGGTGTCCTATGTCCTGGAAAACAGGCAGGTGATGAAGCGAACCTTTCCACAGGTCTTCGGGGCATGCAGTATCCTGCCTGTGGAAGACTATCCGAGTCGTCTGCTTGATACCATTCAGTATCTCGCTCCGGCTGATGCGGCTCCTACCGTGGCGGTGATGACGCCGGGTATTTATAACTCGGCATACTTTGAGCATTCTTTTCTGGCACAGCAGATGGGTGTGGAACTGGTTGAGGGAAGAGACCTCGTAGTTGCTGATGGTTACGTCATGATGCGGACCACTGAGGGATTCAAACGCCTTGACATAATTTATCGCAGGATTGACGACGATTTTCTGGATCCGCTTGTTTTTCATTCTGATTCCCTGCTGGGTGTACCCGGTTTGATGGAGGTATACAAAGCTGGTCGCGTTGCGTTGGCTAACGCTCCAGGAACGGGTATTGCTGATGACAAGGTTATCTACGCCTATGTTCCTGAAATCATCAAATACTATTTGAACGAGGATATTTTAATCCCCAACGTCCCAACATATGTATGCTGGGACGAAAAAAAGCTTAAGTATGTCCTGGAGTGTCTTGACCGGCTTGTTGTTAAAGCTGCCAACGAGTCAGGCGGTTATGGGATGCTGATTGGCCCCCATGCCACAACAGATGAGCGGGAAGAATTCGCCCGGCGGATCCAAGACAACCCTCGAAACTACATCGCGCAACCAACGCTGTCACTTTCACGTGTTCCGGTTATTACAGGTGATTGCCTTGAAGGACGGCATGTCGATCTACGCCCCTATATTCTGTGTGGTGAAGAGATCTACGTACTTCCGGGCGGTCTGACCCGAGTTGCTTTGAAGAAAGGCTCGCTGGTTGTTAATTCATCCCAGGGCGGGGGTAGTAAGGACACCTGGGTGCTGTCTGCCTAGTGTGCCCCATTCCTGCCTTGAAACAGTGGGTTAGAGGGATTTTTCATGGGATATCGAATTATAGAGTCTTGAAAGAAATAATTCTATGTTAAGCCGCGTTGCTGATTCGATATATTGGGTAAGTCGACACGTTGAGCGTGCTGAAAATGTTGCGCGTTTTATCGATGCGAATTTTAACATGATTCTTGATCTTCCTATTGGATCTTTTGACCAATGGGAACCCCTGGTGAACACCACAGGCGACCGTGAGCTTTTCTTTGAACGATATGAAGCGGCTACAAAGGATAACGTAATTCAATTTCTTACCTTCGATGCAAAGTATCAGAACTCAATTAAATCATGTCTGGGCCTTGCACGCGAGAGTGCACGATCAATACGCGAATTCATCTCTTCGGAAATGTGGGAACAAATTAATAAGTTCTATCTAATGATGAATTCAGAGGACTCAATGGATCGCGCCGCGGAAGAACCGCACGCTTTCTTTACTGACATCATGATGGCCGGTTATCTCTTTGCGGGCATCACAGATGCCACCATGTCCCATGGCGATGGTTGGCACTTTTGCCGACTGGGGCGTATGCTGGAGCGTGCTGATAAGACATCGAGAATTCTTGATGTGAAATATTTTATTGTGCTCCCGTCGGTTTCCCATATAGGATCTTTATTTGACAACATACAGTGGTCCGCACTACTCCGGTCCACGAGCGCTTTCGAAATGTACCGGAAGCGTCATGGCCGCATCTCACCAGACCAAATTGTAGATTTTCTGGTCCTTGATCGCGAGTTTCCTCGATCCATTCATCATTGTATTATTGAGGCCGAGGAGTCGCTGCGAGCCATTTCCGGCACACCGACAGGGATGTTCCGAAACCCGGCAGAACAGCGCCTGGGCCAGCTTCGTGCAGAGTTAGATTATACCAATGCCCATGAAATCATCGCTGGAGGATTGCACGAGTTCCCGGATAGTCTTCAGATTAAGCTAAATCTAATTAGTGAGGCTATTTTTGAAATCTTTTTCGCCTTACAGCCAGTTAAAAAGTAAATTACTTCAAGTGTGGGAGTTCAAACTATGACGTTTTGCCTGGGCATGAAAGTACAAGAAGGCCTTGTGGGGATCGCGGATACTCTTGTGACCTCGGGAACTGAATGTATAACAGCTCGCAAGATATCCATCTATCAGCAGGAAAAATTTTCCATGTTCTTAATGACTTCCGGCTTGAGGTCAGTGCGCGACAAGGTGGTGACCTATTTCGATGACCTCATGGCAGAAAGGGAAGAGCCCTTTGACCGAATCTTTAAAGCTGTCAATGCTTTGGCGGGCCAGGTCCGCCAAGTCTCCCGAGAGGATAAAGAAGCGCTTGATGAGAGCGGCCTGGATTTCAACATCCATGGCCTTGTGGGTGGACAGGCAGAACGAGACAATGAGCACAAGCTCTACCTGGTATATCCTCAGGGGAACTGGGTGGAAATCTCTAAGGGTACACCCTATCAGATTATTGGGGCAGTAGGTTATGGTAAGCCTGTGTTGGACCGGACACTCAAATACGAGGACTCAATGCGGAATGCCATTAAAGTTGGATGTCTTGCCTTTGACTCAACGCGCATCAGTTCGGCAGATGTCGATTTTCCCGTGGATATTATACTCTATTTCCGTGATTCTTACCGAATTATCGAGCATCGTAACGAGAGAGATGATTTGCTGGAGATGACCAAGTGGTGGCAGGATCGATTGCGTCAATCAGTCAGTGGGCTCCCCTCAGAATGGATCGAGAGCGTACTTGCCAAGCATGTGCCCTCTGGCAATCTAACTTAATCTGGGTTGAGCGGTTCAACGTTCACGGTTCCCGGTTGAAAGGACCTAACTGGCTGTTAACAAAAGCATAACGCGG
>CBETWD010000235.1:0-3437 GCA_965539945.1 uncultured bacterium | reverse complement strand
GAAGGCTGAAGGCTGAAGGAAAAAAATACAAGTCCTGAAATTTGGGGTCATAAACGGAGTTTCAGGTAATATGAAGGATAAAAAAAATAAACGGTTTTGTGGATAGACTGAAGGTGGAAGGCTAACAGGGACAAACAACCTAAATAGTTGAAATCCTTCAGCCTTCAGCCTTCAACCTTCAACCTGAATATTTACTATAATGAATGATACGGCTTTGAAAAATAAAGTAATCCAGACGTTGTTAGACATTGTACCACATTTGGAGATTGCCCATCACATCCCCGGCAGGATCAGGCTCAGGATTTCACTTTCCGGCATCGGGTCTCTTCAGGGGGTGGACTTGGGGAACCATGTGAATCAGATCCCCGGCATCCTCAGTGTACGGGTCAACGCTTTGGCCCTGTCCGCAGTCGTTGAATACGATCCTGAGCGTCTGGACCCGGGATTGTGGGAGGCATTGGCCGGGCTGAAAGATCGACCGGAACAGACAAAGGAGGTAGTGGACCGTCTTCTCGCTCTATGGGGATAAGAACAAAAGAATCCCACCATAGTCGGCCAATTCAAGGCCGACTAAATTGACTATATTAAGGAGGTAATTATGACTTTAGATAATTTAAGACCAGGAAGCGAATGTCTTGTCAAGAGACTCCACGCACATGACAAGCTGGGCCAGAGGCTCATGGATATGGGGGTTTACCCCGGACTCAAAATGAAGGTGATCCGCAACGCCCCTCTTGAAGATCCAATGGAGCTGGAGCTGGATGGGTATTATTTGAGTATCCGTCACGCAGAAGCCAGGTTCGTTGAGGTTGAGGACCGTTGAAGAAAAAGTATCCATTCACGGGATTGCAACGCCCATCATTTTACCGTAACCCACCGAACTGTAAGCGTTCACAGGGTGCTGCATATGCGAGGCGGAGGGTACGCAGACGTACTCCCTGTACTTCAAGTGCCCGACAACAAAGCAGATGCGGTGCCCTGTGAACGCTTACAAGAAGAAAAAGGCCCTTTTAGCTCTGGCAGGGCAGCCCAATTGCGGAAAATCCACGGTCTTCAACGCGCTCACAGGGGCCAGCCAGCACGTGGCCAACTACCCTGGGGTCACGGTCGAAAAAATGACCGGCTCTTACAGGTACGACGGCATGAAGGTGGAGGTTGTTGACCTCCCAGGGACATACAGCCTCACCTCATACTCCCCGGAAGAGCGGGTCTCACGCGACTTTCTCCTGCATGATAAGCCATCGGTGGTTGTTAATGTAGCAGATGCCTCGAATCTGAAACGGCATCTCTATCTCACTTTCCAGTTGCTGGAAATGGGAGTCCCCCTGGTTGTGGATCTCAACATGATGGACGTGGCTGAGAAAAGGGACATTGATATTGATACGCAGGAACTTAGCCGTCAACTCGGGGTCCCGGTGGTTCCCACTGCAATCAAGCAAGGAAGGGGGAAAAAGGAGCTTTTCAAGTCCATCAACTCGGTTGCCGGTTCGGAGCGGTCTCCAGAGCCCTTCTTCGTAGACTACGGGTCAATGGAGCCATACCTGACCGAAATCGAGAACGAGTTTTCGGAAAACGGAGTGCTTTCCAAGGATTATCCCGGCAGATGGCTTGCAATCAAGCTGGTGGAGGGCGACAGCGAGGCGCGGAAACTAATCCGGGAACACCATTCGACACCAGGGAAAGTCCTTGAATTCATAGAAAACAAGAGACAGGAGTTTGAGTCAAAGCACAATGAGAAGCCGGAAAGGCATATTGCATTCAGCCGGTACAAGGTAGCGGATGCTATCAGCAGGTCATGCATCAAACCCAAGGCCGCATCCACGCAACCCCTTTCCGACAGAGCCGACGCGATTATCTGCCATAAGTTCCTCGGACCTATGATCCTGGTGGGCGTTATCTATCTGCTTTATTATCTTTCCATTGTTCAGGGGTACAACATCACGAATTACACCTGGCCCCTGCTGGCAAAGATCAGGAGCATTACAGAATCTTTTCTTCCCGCCCCTGGATTTATAGATGCGCCTCTTGTCCGGTCCATGACCTTGTGGTTTGTGGACAGCATCAATGCCCTGTTAAACTATATTCCGATCTTTTTCATATTGTTCGGCCTTATCGCCATTCTGGAAGACAGCGGTTACATGCCGAGGATGGCATTTATACTGGACAGGATTTTTAATAGATACGGACTCCACGGCCAATCCACTCTTCCCATGGTCCTGGGCGGCATTTATGTAGGCGGGTGCGCTGTGCCCGGCGTGATGTCCTGCAAGGGCATCCCGTGCGAAAGGGCGAGGTTTGCCACTATCCTGACGATCCCCATGTTGAACTGCCTGGCCAAGGTCCCACTCTATGTCCTGATGATCAATATCTATTTTGCCCAATGTAAGGGCCTGGCCATGTTCTTCATCTCAACCATAAGCCTCTTGATGGTCCTGCCCGTGGCCAAGATCCTGACCCTCACGGTCCTCAAGAACAAAGACACCTCCCCCTTTATCATGGAGATGCCTCCCTATCACATCCCCACGATTCGGGGTGTGCTCGGCCGTGCGGTAGAAAGGGTCTGGATCTTTATCAAGAAAATTATCACCATCGTGGCGGTCATTGCCATCGTCATATTCATACTGCTCCAGTTCCCAGGGCTGAACGATGAAAGAAAGGCGTATTACGCTACAGAAAAGGATCGCGCCATTGCAGGCTTTTATCAGAAGATAGAAGGTAATCCCTATGCAGAGTACGTTCAGGGGGAAAACCTTATGGCATTGGTCATTTACTGGGATAAATACAAGAACGCCAAGATGATGGCAAAGGGCAAGGAGGCGGCCCTGGCCGTCAATGAGAAATTCAAGGCGGAAAACCCCGCGTTCTTCACGATCGTGCAGCCGAAGAGAGACAAGGAAGCAAAAAGCGTAAACAAGGCATTTAAAAAGGTCTTCAGCGCAAGAAAGAAGCTCCTGAGAGAGATAAAAAAGGAAAAGATCGATAACAGTTTCCTGGGGCGTGTTGGCCGCTCAATGGAGCCGTACACACAATACGCCGGGTTTAACTGGCGCGTCAATGTCTCTCTGCTGGCATCGTTTGCCGCCAAGGAGAGCAGTGTGGCGACCCTTGGGGCCCTTTACGAGCAAGAGAAAGAAGGGGAAACCCTTGAGACAAGGATGGAGAAAGGCGAGAAGGGTTTTACGCCCCTTCATGCCCTGGCACTCATGCTTTTCATGGTCCTCTATCCCCCTTGTGTGGCAACCAGCATTATGGTGAAGATCCAGACCGGGCAAATAAGGTGGATGCTCTTTTCCATGGCATTTCCCATAGTTCTGGGGACCGGCGTGGCGACTCTGATTTTTTCAGGGGGTACAGCCCTTGGACTAACCGGATTGCAGGCCATGTTTGCCTTTTACGGCCTTGCGTTGGCAATAACCATTGGGACTGGATTTTTAAAG
>CBETWD010000234.1:0-3496 GCA_965539945.1 uncultured bacterium | reverse complement strand
TTAAGGTATATATCTTTTAAATCTTCTTCCACAATTCAGCATTCACCATTCAGCATTCAGCATTGTCTATAAGCGGAATCATGGGACGATTCTCGGAACCTCGCTCCATAGTCCTTCAAGGTCGTAAAAGTCCCTTATGGGTTCGTAAAACAGGTGTACAATAACGTCTCCATAGTCCATCAATATCCACCTACCCTCTTGTTCCCCTTCAATTCCCCTGCACTTGATCCCCTTCTTGCGAAGGTTCTTGCGCATCTTGTTTGCAATGCCCTGGACATGCCGGGTGGATCGCCCATGGGAGATTATGAAAAAATCAGCAAGGGAAGAAAAACCTCTCATGTCCAGGATTACAACCTGTTCCCCCTTGTTTTCCAGGATTTCCGAAACTATTTGTTGAGCTGGTTCCTCTAAAGATGCGACTTTGGATTCTTTATGCTCTAAAGATGGTGAAGGGTCGCCTGTCGACTCAGCATACAAGCTATTTTTTTCCATATATTTCCTGACTTCTTCAGGGACAAGAAAACGCACAGAAAGACCTGCTCTTGCCCTGCGCCGTATATCAGTCCCTGATATTGCAAGGTGAGTTACTGAATAAAGGTAGATAGTACCTTTATCATGGGCAATAAAAATGTCCTTTTCCTTCTGGATACTATGATTTGAAAACGCCCGGGATATAACCTGCTTCAACCCTGACGAGTTTTCATGATCCCGTCTCATTATTACCAGAGAGCCATAGTCCGTGAGGCTGCCATAGTCCTTCCATGTCTCAATATCGAGAAAAGCGTCACTTCCAAGAATAAAGAAAAATTCCGTCTCATCTTTATATCTTTCTCCAAGCTCCTTTAACGTGTCAATGGAATAGGACGGCCCGGGACGTTCGTCTTCAATAGCTGTAGCCTTGAAATGGTCGGTAGAAGTCACTGCCAGCTCCACCATGGCAAGACGATGGGCAAAAGACGTCAGGGTTGATGGTTCCTTATGTGGCGGCAGGGCAGCAGGCATAAACCAGATTTCATCCAGTTCCAGGGCCTCTCTGATTTCCTCAGCCGATCTGAGATGGCCAAAGTGGATAGGGTCCAGCGTGCCTCCTAACAGACCTATGCGCACACTAGCTCCTTATCTGGCCATCACCAAAGGCTATGAATTTCGTGGTAGTGAGTTCCTCAAGCCCCATAGGGCCATAGGCATGCAGCTTGGAGGTGCTGATTCCTATCTCTGCTCCAAGGCCTAACTGTCCACCGTCATTAAAGCGGGTGGAGGCATTGACGATAACCAGAGAGGCATCCACCTCTGACAGAAACCTCCTCGCCCTTGCGTAATCCCTTGTGACTATGGCATCAGTGTGATTCGAGCCATAACGGGCAATATAGTCCATGGCCTCATCCATGCCGGCAACCACCTTTACAGCCAGGACCAGGTCCAAGAACTCCTTTCCCCAGTCCTCATCAGTAGCTACTTTGGCAAAAGGTACCAATCCGCAGGTGCGCTCACACCCCCGGAGTTCCACACCGGCATCCTTGAATGACTCAGCCATTAAGGGCAAAAACTTATCTGCAATATCTCTGTGTACAAGCATACCTTCCATGGCATTACAGACCCCTGGCCTATGCACCTTGGAATTAAAACAGACCTCTTTGGCCATGTTCAGGTCGGCCCACTTGTCAACATATACATGACACACGCCCTTGTAATGCTTCAGCACGGGGATGCGGGAATGCTCCGCCACAAAACGGATAAGGCCTTCACCTCCCCTTGGGATTATGACATCTATTTCCTCTTCCCTCTTCAGAAGCTCTGTGACTGCCGCCCTGTCAGTGGTTGAGACTACCTGCACCGCCTCTCCGGGTACTGAAAACTCTGTCAGTACATCCTGTAGTATGGAGGCCAGGGCCAGGTTGGAATAAAGGGCGTCTGATCCGCCTTTAAGTATTATGGCATTTCCTGCCTTGAGACACAGGCCCGCTGCGTCTATAGTGACATTCGGCCTGGACTCGTAAATCATTCCGATTACACCCAGTGGTATTCGAACTCTGCCCACTGTGAGACCGCCGGGTCTTTTCCACATCTTTGGAATCTCGCCCACAGGATCAGGAAGGGCCACCACGTCCCGAAGTCCTTCAGCCATGGAATCAATGACCTTGTCGGACAATCTCAAACGATCCATAAAGGCAGAAGTGACACCTTTTCCCTTTGCCTTTATAAGGTCTTTTTCATTCTCCTCCTGCAGTTTTTCCCGGGCCTCTATTATTCGTTCCGCAGTCCTTAACAGAACGTCGTTCTTCACAGTAGTCGAGAGCTTTGCCACCTCCCGTGCGGCCTTTTTCGCCTCTGTGGCCATTTTTGCTATTAAAGTCTGTATTTCGCTCATAATAAAATCACCATATTATCCCTGTGTATGACCTCACTCGTTCCTTGATGACCGATTATGTCATATATTTCACCTGTCTGGCAACCACAAATCTTGCGAATGTCCCGGGAATTGTAGTTGCTGAGCCCAACAGCGACCTCTTTTCCCGAGCCGTCACAACACACCACACAGGCCCCGGCCTCAAAATCGTCCTGAACCGATCTAATCCCGACAGGCAAAAGGCTTTTACCATTATCCACCATTGCCTTGACTGCTCCCTGGTCGATTTCAAGAGTGCCTTCTCGAGCAAGTGTAAATACGATCCAGGGCTTTCGCCCGTGTATCCTTTTTCTACTGGCGCAAAATAACGTGCCCAGGTCTTCTCCTGCAAAGAGCCGCGTCAATATCCGGTCAGTCCTTCCTTCAGCAACCACCATAGGGACACCGCAAGCAGTCACCATTTGGGCTGCCTCCAATTTAGACTTCATACCTCCCCGGCCGGCCCTTCCCAAGTAATCACTGGCAAGATCAGTTATTGACTTATCTACCTTAGACACCTCTGGAATACGCCGTGCATTTGCATTCTCTCTTGGATCTCTGTCATAAAGCCCATCCACATCGCTCAGACATATAAGGATCTCTGCCTCCACCAAATTCACAATCAGCACGGCCAGGGCGTCATTATCAGTGAACTGAAGCTCCTCTGTGGCCACAGTATCATTTTCATTTATAATCGGGATAATACCCCACTGTAACAAGGTCCTTAAGGTATTTTTTGCATTAAGATAGCGATACCTTGAAACCAGTCCTTCCCTGGTGAGCAAAATCTGTGCTACGTGAATGCCGTGATTTCTAAAGGCATCCTCATAGGCCTGAATAAGACGCCCCTGCCCGAGTGCGGCCATAGCCTGTTTCTCAGGAACGGTTTTAGGTGCCTGAAGCTCAAGCAGTTTTCCCATGCCGGCAGCTATGGCCCCGGAGGAGACAATAGTAACCTCCCGATCTTCCTTGCGGAGTGAGGCAACCTGGGCGCAAAGATCGGCTATTATTTGATCATCAAGGCCATTTTCGTCAGTGAGAACAGCACTTCCCACCTTGATTACAACCCTGCGTACAGATTGTAAAAACTTACGGCCCTGTACCTGAGAC
>CBETWD010000233.1:0-3525 GCA_965539945.1 uncultured bacterium | reverse complement strand
GTCGCCAGAAAGGACATAAAGAGGTCTATAGGGGTGCAGAGTACGTGGTAGATTTCATCCCCAAGGTTAAACTTGAGATAATCGTAGATGCAGCTCAGGTAGACCAGGTGGTGGCAAAAATCAAGGAATCTGCCTATACAGGGAAGATCGGAGACGGAAAGATCTTTGTACTACCTATAGAAGAGGTCATAAGGGTCAGGACCGGTGAACATGGTAAAGAGGCTATTTAGTGTCTGAACGGAAAGGCCGTTCAGACACAATTTTGAATTCTTAATTTTGAATTTTGAATTTAAAAAAGGAAATAACCTTAATCCACAGATTACGCAGATTACACGGATTACTCTAATCATTATGAAGGATGATGCGAAATCTATAGGGCTTAATTCCCCGTGGCTTGCCACGGGGTAGTTCATTATGCTAATTGTCCTGGACCTAAGTAGTAAAAAATAGAGTTTTTTCAACAAAATCAACTATACAAAAGGAGAAGTATCTTATGACACCGAAACAGGTATTGGACATGGCCAATGAGAAGGGCCTCAAGGTAGTTGACCTTCGCTTCCTTGATTTCCTTGGATTGTGGCAGCACTTCACAGTGCCTTTAACCGAGCTGGATGAGACCAGTTTTGAAGACGGCTTTGGCTTTGACGGTTCGAGCATTCGCGGATGGCAGCCAATCCATGCCAGTGACATGCTTGTTGTCCCGGATTCAACTACAGCCCAGATAGATCCATTTTTTGCAGAACCAACACTGGTTTTGATCGGAGACATCGTAGACCCTATCACCAGGGAGCCATATTCCAGGGACCCAAGGAACATAGCAAAGAAGGCCGAAGCGTATCTCAAGGGCACAGGCATTGGTGACACTGCGTACTTCGGTCCTGAGGCTGAATTCTTCATCTTTGACGACGTGCGCTATGACAATGCCAGCCACGCATGCTTCTATGAATTGGATTCAGTAGAGGGCACCTGGAACACTGGCAGGGACGAAGGTCCCAATTTGGGATACAAACCACGCCACAAAGAGGGTTACTTCCCTGTTCCGCCCACGGACAAATTTCAGGACTTAAGGACCGAGATGCTGCTTACACTGGAGCAGGTCGGCATTGAAGTCGAGTGCCAGCACCATGAGGTAGCTACTGCAGGACAGGCGGAAATCGATATGCGTTTCAAGCCTCTTGTTCAGATGGGCGACCAACTCATGTGGTTCAAGTATGTGCTTAAAAATGTTGCCTACCGTCACGGCCGCACTGTTACCTTCATGCCCAAGCCGCTCTATGGTGACAACGGCACAGGTATGCATACCCATATCAGTATATGGAAGGATGGCCAGCCTACCTTTGCAGGCGACAAGTATGCCGGGCTTTCTGAGAACGGCATGTATGCCATGGGCGGCATTCTCAAGCACTGCCGTGCCTTGTGTGCTTTTTCTAATCCATCTACCAATTCCTACAAGCGCCTTGTGCCTGGTTTTGAGGCCCCGGTAAACCTGGCCTACTCAAGCCGCAACAGGAGCGCTGCAGTCCGTATCCCCATGTATTCCGATTCACCCAAGGCCAAGAGGATCGAGTTCAGGACCCCGGATCCCTCCTGCAACGGGTACCTGGCCTTCTCTGCAATGCTGATGGCAGTCATTGACGGCATTGAAAACAAGATCGATCCTGGTGAACCCCTGGACAAGAACATCTATAATCTACCCCCTGAGGAACTGGCCAATATTCCCTCAGCCCCGGGCTCTCTGGATGAGGCCTTGGCAGCACTTAAGGAAGACCAGGAATTCCTGTTAAAGGGTGGTGTCTTCACCCAGGATGTCATTGACATGTGGATCGACTATAAGACAGAGAATGAGGTCAACACGGTCAAACTGCGTCCTCATCCGTATGAGTTTTTCTTGTACTTTGATATTTAATTAACTGATTTATACAATATATAATTCTGAGGGTCATGGCTCTTTAAGGGGTGTGGCCCTTTCTATATGTAACGATATATAGCAATTTTCCGGACGTGTGAACAACAAGATAATCGTATTGACAATCCTACCTTGGAGGTGCGATAAGGTTTCCCAGTCTGAAAGCCTCACGTGGATCGGTCACTGCCGGCAACTCGTCTATATCGAGGTTGATGAGCTTTACCCCGCACAGTGCCGTTTCTGCGGATTCTGCTGCAACGATGGCAACAGGCTCCCCTATGAAGTGTACCGCACCCTCAGCCAGTAGAGGCTCATCCATGATGATGTTGCCGATCTGGTTCTCGCCGGGAATGTCCATGGCGGTGATAACTGCGCGAACACCCGGGAACTCAAGCGCCTTCCCCGCGTCGAGGGAGACTATCTTTCCGCAGGCTACCGGCGAGACCAGAACAGCTGCATGCAGCAGGCCATCCGGTTCAGGCAGGTCACCGGTAAAGAGCGATTTCCCCTGGACGTGCAGCTCGGCATCAAAGTGTTTCATACCCGTTCTTCCTCCAGCAGATGTGCGTAAATCAGCCTTTTCAGGAGAACAGTCTTGTACTCTGCCGAACCCCGAACGTCGCTGATGGGAGATACTTCACCCGAAGCTATCTCAGAGGCTTCCTTGATGGTCTCTCTGGTTACCTTCCGGCCTGTCAGGTATTCGCAGGTCCTCCGAAGAAACATGGGAATTGGAGCGATCCCTCCGGCGGAGATACGGATACAGCGGACTAGACCACCCTCTTCTTGGAGCAGCATGGCTGAGTTGACGCTTGCTATGTCCACGTACTTGCGCTTTGCAACCTTCTCGAAGCTGAACCGGGATCCATGTTCAGGGATCTGGAAGGACAGCGACTCGAGGATCTCGTCCTCCCTGATGTCCAGCTCTTTGTAACTCTGGAAAAAGTCTTCCAGGGTAACCGTTCTCCGTTCTTCTCCATTAGAGAGGATGGCGGATGCCCCCAGAGCCAGGAAGATAATTGTAAGGTCGCCTATAGGAGAGGCGTTGATGATGTTGCCACCGACCGTTGCCCGATTCCTGACAGGTGTCGAAGAGATAAGGACAAGGGCTTCGTACAAGGAAGGCAATATTTCCCGGAGGATCTCCGATCTCCGAATCTGCTCGACTGTGACAGTAGCTCCTATGAGGCAGACACCGCCTGAGACCCTAATGAAGTTCAGATCCGGTCTGCTCGATAGCAGCACCAGGTCAGCGTGCGCAAGCCGACCTCCTCGGCCAGTCGTCTCCGAATCGTTCATCACATTCGTTGAAATTCCATTGATCCCATGTGCGCAGGCCCCAGCCAAGTTCTTTGAATTTTTCCTGATCTGTCTTTCCTTCAAGCCGTAATGTCCAGACAAGCGCAAGGTCCATGTTATAATGCCTGGCGATGTATTCCATGCTGCGACCCTGGGAGAGGAGATTGTCGATATTACCAAAATTGGTATTTCCGACAATTTCTGATATACGATTCCGGCTCAATCCAATTGTTTCTGAGATTTTTCTCTAAGTCCATCCAAGGCGGCTCAAACGATCGCGTCCCCTCCACCTTGCAGCGAACCATTTTTCTCCATTTCAA
>CBETWD010000232.1:0-3551 GCA_965539945.1 uncultured bacterium | reverse complement strand
CTCAAGCCTCTCAGGCCCAGTATAATGGCGAGAACACTGAGTATGAAAAGCCAGGAGATCCGCCCTGATACCTCTGTTTTCAGGACCGCGTCCATTGAGTTGTCAGGGTTATGGTAGACAGTAACGATTTTGCCTTTAGGGTATTCTCTCAGGATTTCTACAGCGCCACTGTAATCGCCGATTATCAAAGTATAGGATATTTGGGAACTTACATAACGATTGCCCTCTACGAAATATTCGTACTTAATAAATACCCTGCGGCCGATAATCCTTTTGGCACCGGCTAGACGAGAATCTATGATCTTTCCTTGTGTCGTTGGCCAGTTCTGTGACTCATAACCCTTGTAGATTTTGTAAATCCCATAAAATCCAATAACAATTCCTGCAAATAAAATTATAACTAAAGGGTTGACATCTGATTTTCTGTCTTTTTTGTTTCCAAATAATATCATTGGCCTGTGTTCTTCAATTCCTCATCAACGCTTAAACTCAGGCAGGTACCCGCTTACCTCGGTAAGCATGGTGTCCACTTCGCGATAGATTCTTTTGAGTTCATTCAAGGCGCTGCCCATCAGGGGAATATTCTTGGATACCTTGGTGCGCCCGAGCTCCAGCAACCTCAAAGAATGCCCGGCCACACGTTCAAAGTTGTTAACAGAAAGTATCAACATCGGTATTCTCTCTGCCTCTTCCTCACTCAGGTCTTGCTGTGAAATCTGGATCACATACCGGGAGATGGCTTCCCGCAGGCTTTGGACACCCTTTCCATACTCTTCCACCCGGTCCAGGAGTACATTGTCATTGTACATGAATCCGTCCATGGCATACTTTATCATATTCCGGGAGACTTCACCAAGCCTGACTATTTCCTTGATTGCCAGTTCTATGGCAATAACAGGTTCTTCAACAAATTTATCATCAAGATATTGCGGGGTCTCTATGCCGGGTTTTTCAACTGCCTTGGCAGGGACAATCCAGCTAATGAACCTTGAAAAATATCCCACGATCGGCAGGAACAAAAAGGCGTCCATTAACTTTATCATTACGTGAATATTGGCAATCTGGTGGGCGAGACTACCACCCATTTTAGGAATTATCCAGAGATAAAACTGGTAGAAGACCACCAGAGTCAGAAATACACCGAAAAAATTAAAAAAAGTATGCGAAATCGCTGCACGCTTGGAATCAACGTCAGCACCAATGCTCGCGATAAGCGCTGTTATGCAGGTCCCGATATTGCAGCCCAGGATCAGGGGGATCGCTTCTTTCAAATCACCCACCATGCCCTGGGACGCAAGCAGGACCAGAATGCTTACTGTGACGCTGCTGCTCTGGACAATTGCCGTGGCAACTGTCCCCACTGTCAGACCTATCAGGATTCCCTTAAGGCTGCCGCTGCTCAACAAAAAGAGATCCTTAATAATATGGTGCGACTCGGTGGGGATCGCTTTTTTCATAAGAACAAGGCCCAGAAACAGTATTCCAAAACCAAGCAGGATCAATCCGCTATCCTTGACCTTGGCGTCCTTAAAGAATAAGTGCAGGACCATTCCCAGCCCTATGGCCGGGAGGGCCCATTGTTCAGGGTTAAAGGCAACAAGTTGGGCTGTTATAGTGGTCCCTATATTCGCCCCAAGGATTATTCCTATTGACTGGGAAAAATTAATAAGTCCTGCATTGATGAAACCAACGATCATGACAGTGGTGGCACTGCTGCTCTGAAGAATTCCGGTTACAATAGTGCCAAAGAGCAAGCCGTAAACAGGACGTTTCGTAATGGTCCCCAGCACCTTTTTCATCCTGTCGCCAACCACTTTCTGGAGGCTGTCGCTCATGAGATGCAGACCATAAAGAAAGAGCCCGAGTCCTCCAAAGACCTGAAACAAGATGGCCTTCATGGGGATTCACCTCTCTGGGGGACTTCAAAGAAAACTTCAGCCTCTTGATCTGTTTTGGCCCGGGGGAAAGAAGTTTTGAAAAGCAGTACAGGGAAGGCCGTCAAAGAAAAGATAAACACTCAAATATTACCTTTATATTCTCTCGCGAATCACAAGGACATAAAGACGATCCGCCGCGTCTTCAATTACGTCTGAAATTTCTGCAATCCGTCGGAGGAAATTCTCCATCTGGATCTTGTTGGCCAGAGGAAGATCAGAGTGGAAAATGGTTATCAACAGTGCCTCCTCCTTTCTGTCAATCTCTGATTCCATGACACCAATGGAGTTGATCTTTTCCTTAATGGCAGCAAGGACGTCATGTACCTGCAAAGCATCATATGGTGCAAAGAGATTCACGGCCTCTTGAAAAACACGAAACATCTCCATTATGATCTTAATGATTTCACGGAGGGTCTTCACATAGGCCTCCGGGACCTCCGGGCTCTGGTACACCACCACATCAGAGGCTGTTTCGGCCTTATTGGCTATCTTGTCCACAAACTCGGTCATCATATAGATATCTTTTCGCTCAATAGGGAGAAAGGCCCCGGAGAAAAGGTGGTCGCCAATCTCTCTGCGCTGGACATCGGCTTCGGTCTCAATATGATCGCAGCTTTCATGAATTGTTTGGGCTTTGACAAATTCCCCTAGAAAATAGGCCTCAAAACAACTCTCAAAACAGTCCAGACACTTACCTACCTTTTGAACGTGTTTATCTATGAGTTCCTTTACTTCTTTTTCCTTTTCTGTGAACATTTCAACCTCCGCTGACTGAAAATTATTTCCAGGCAATTAGGAAAAATAATGTGGCACAAGGAAATGCCTACTCCTTTCAATAGTACATCACGGTTTAGGCAGGATCTGAATCAGTCATTCAAATTGCAAAGCCTTGCCCAAATTGCAAGGTTTTCTATGAGAATAAACAGTTTGTGGCCGAAGCTGTCAAGAATGATGGGTTGAGCCTTTTGCAAAAGGCTCAATAAGAAAGAGTTTTTCAAAAAATGGTGGAGGCGGCGGGAATCGAACCCGCGTCCGAAAGCATTCCACTCAAGTATCTACGTGCGTAGCCTGAGTTTTTATTTTTCGCCTGATCTGCCTCACCCAGGCAGGGTCAAATCAGGCTAGCTTGGAGAATTTTTGCTCCCAAAGGGACAAGCGCCCAGAGGAAGCTAGCCTGCTAAATTTTCACCTAATTCCGGTCCACAGGCATACCGGATTAGATGTGGCCGGTCTAAGCGGCCAGTGCGTACTCGTAATCAGAGTCGGCGTTTGTGTTTTTTCCTGCTTTTTTGCGAGGTTGCAGGGCCCCGGCACGCCACTTAAGCTTCCATACCCCCGTCGAATCCAGTTCGCCCCCATATTGAAAGGCATATAAAAAAATTTACACTTTGTTGATCTTTTATTTTGGCAGTGAAATTAGAAACTTGAAACTTGAAATTGGGAAAAACACAAAGATGTAAATGCATTACCTAATTTCAAATTTTGAATTTCCAGTTTCGAGATCGCCATTCAATTAATCTAAAGTATAAGAAGTACATTAAGATGTGTCAACTTTGTCTTTTGGTAAGCGTTCACAGGGCACCGCATCTGCTTTGTTGTCGGGCACTTGAAGTA
>CBETWD010000231.1:0-3563 GCA_965539945.1 uncultured bacterium | reverse complement strand
TACTCTGCACCCCTATAGACCTCTTTATGTCCTTTCTGGCGACCATAGCCCTTGACTTCGGAAATTGTCATTCCCTTGATGCCGATCTCGTTCAGAGCCTCCTTTACGTCATCCAGCTTGAAGGGCTTTACAATTGCTTCTATTTTCTTCATGGATTCCTCCTTAATCAGGTATATAGGGACGAACAGAATGCGCCATGCATTTTTTTGTCCGTCCTGGGGGATTATTTATAGGGAATACCCGATTTCACTGTGCTGAGTGATATCCAGACCCTGGACCTCTTCTTCCGTGGTTACCCTAAGGCCTACTGTCACATCAATAATCTTGAGAATTATTAGACTGCCAATAAACGAATATGCCATGGTTGCTCCAACCCCTGTTGCCTGAATAACAAACTGGTGGGGATTTCCAAAGAACAAACCGTTTGCACCGCCGGGATTCACTGCAAGAGAGGCGAAAAGTCCTGTAGCCAGCGCGCCCCATATTCCCCCAATACCATGTATTCCCACGACATCCAGCGCGTCATCGTAGCCAAGCTTGGACTTGGCCAGCACGGCTAGATAACACAATACACCGGCTACAAGGCCGATAATTATGGCCGATACCGGACCCACAAACCCTGCAGCAGGGGTAATGGCAACTAATCCTGCCACTGCACCGGAGGCGGCCCCAAGGGTTGTGGGCTTCCCCCGGAGTAGCCATTCAGCAATGATCCATGAGAGAGCGGCCGCTCCAGTTGCCACCTGCGTAGTAAAGAAGGCCAATGCAGCGGTTCCGTCGGCTGCAAGGGCACTGCCTGCGTTAAACCCAAACCAGCCAAACCATAGTATGCCGGCTCCCAGAACAGTCATCGGCAGGTTGTGGGGATGAAATGACTCGCGCCCCCATCCCTTTCTCTTGCCTATTATCATGGCAGCCGCCAAGGCTGCAAAGCCGCAATTGATATGGATCACTGTCCCCCCGGCAAAGTCCAGGGCCCCCATGCTTCCAAGCCATCCGCCTCCCCAGACCCAGTGACAGATCGGCATGTAGATCAGAGAACTCCACAGCACGGTGAATATCAAAAAGGCAGAGAATTTCATTCTCTCGGCAAAGCCTCCGGTTATTAGGGCCGGAGTCAAGATGGCAAACATCAGTTGAAATGCGCAGAAGAGCAGATCCGGGATAGTATCGGAGTAAGGGCCTACATTTGTGCCCACGCCCTTTAGCCACATCCAGTCAAGGTTTCCTGTGAGTCCACCGATATCAGGGCCAAATGCCAGGGAGTAACCATAGACAACCCAAATAATAGAGACTATTCCCAGGCAGATGAAACTGTGCATAATGGTGCCAAGGACGTTCTTGGAACGTACAAGTCCACCATAAAATAGCGCCAGCCCCGGTGTCATGAGCATGACAAGGGCACTGGCTATTAACATAAAGGCTGTATCACCTGTATTCATTATCCTATTCCTTTCGTTTTAATCAAATTAAGTGTTGCAGGCTATCTTTCTCCATAGGTTCATCAGCAATACCGGTGCTGCTGCAGTCAGTATAAAAGCAGTATCTCCTGATTGATTTTGAGCCATACACCTTCTTCTCCCTTAGGATTTACATTTTTGTAACCTTGCCAACTAAAAGTGTAATATTCAGCAAGTCTGATGCCACGACCGGAGTTTTCATCCAACCTACTGTTTTCTTTAATTTTTAGAGCCATGGACACCTCTTTTCACAAGACAAAAGCTACATATTTGTAGTTTTGATCCCTAAATATTACATTTTTGTAGCCAACAGCATGACAGCCAAATGGCCATTTCCCAAACCGGCTTTAACTGAGTATCTGTTCATAAAACTCTCTCCTCCTTTTTTCTTGCTGTTTTTTTTTGTTAATAAATCTGACGACGTTTTTATGGTCTCATAATGCCGTCAGCCGTCACGCTGTATTCGAGTTATCTCTTGCCTATACTCAATATTGATGCCAGACATGGTTTCCAGCATTTTTTGGTGTCAAAACAGTTTGTTAGAAACAGGAATAACGGGGAGTGAGGGGGGAAGCTATTTGATTATTATTACATTTTTGTAAGATTGAATCCGTTTTTTTACAAATATGTAAGTTCAGCGAATCATCTCGAGCCGGGCGGGCGCAAACCATATTTTTTGATACGGTAACCGATCTGCCGTTGAGTCAGGCCTAGGTCTCGTGCGGCTCTGACCTGGACCCATCCGTGGCGACGAAGAGCGGCCTCAACTTCTTCACGTTCAAGGTCTTTCAGAGAGCGTGTGCGTTTTTCCAGGACCTCATATATGGCTTTGCTTGCTCCAATGATATTGCGTCTGCTGTGAGGTCTGCGGACTTCTGCTCGAAGAGACCGGTTTTCCTCCACCAGGTTCTTTTCCTTGCAACAGATGGTCTGGTGGAGTTTTAGGAACTGGGCGATCAATATGGCCACCTTAGTGAGAAAACGAATGTCTTCCTCAAAGGACACCTCCGGACCGAAAAGACGGTCTACTGCAACCACTCCCACAGGCTTCTTGCGCAGAATAATGGGCACGCCGATGAAGGAGAACTCGTCCTTGCTCAGGAGACTCGGGTACCGGATCATATTCAGGAACACTGGTTCGCTGTGAATGCCAGGCACCACAAACGGAGAACATGTTTGAAGGATTTTCTTGCAAACAGTCTCATTCAGGCCGAAGACGTCCCATTTATCTTCTTTATGTGTCAGGCCGTAAGATGCCCTTATACTCAAAATGCTACCAGTCTCATCCAGTAGGACCAGAGTGGCGCGCTCCATGAAAAGTGTGGTGTGGAGGACGTGCAGGATCTGGGATAGTGCCTTGTCGAGATGCAGGGCTGAGCCCACGACCTGCGAGATTTCGTAGATAGCCCGCAACTCAAGGGCTTCTATTTCTGACACCTTTGCTGAAAGTAACGGAATACTGTCTACACAGTCCTTGATCTGAGTCATATGCTCTTTCTCTTTAAAGAGGACAATTAGCAAAGATCGTTCCGTAATTGCTGAATAAGGTCTTTTCCTTTAAAATTCAGACAGTAATGAATAGTTAGCCAGTGAGATAAAAAAACTGAAAATTACAAATATGTAGTTTTAGAGGGATAATATAACTAAATTGTGGTAACGGCTGTTTCATTCCGGCTCAGGAGACATCAGGCCAGGTAATTATTCGACCTGTGCGGCTAGCTTGACAGCATACAAAGTTTGTATGACATTGGGAATAGGAGGTGAGACATGAGCGCAGTCACAGTAAATATATCTTTCCAGGATAGACTCCTTGCCGACATTGACCGAATTGCCCAGCGTGAGTCCCGTTCTCGCTCTGAACTTCTTCGTGAAGCCGCCCGCATCTATATAGAAAGAAAGGAACGCTGGAACAATATTTTTGCTAAAACATCAATACAATCAGGCGAACAGGCTCTCACCGAAAAGGATGTGCTGGAGGAAATTAGTCGATATCGTAGTGAGAAAAGAAAATAGAAATGCCAAAAACAAAGGTGGTTCTTGATACACCGGAAAAAACTTACTCAGGCAAGCTGACCTTGCGTATTTCTCCCGACACACATGCTA
>CBETWD010000230.1:0-3593 GCA_965539945.1 uncultured bacterium | reverse complement strand
GCGAAAATTGCGGGACGTTGTTGACTGAGTTGAATTAATCTTTCATTGTTCTGTTAAGCGCTTTGAAGATAGCAGACGTGGAAACTCCCACTTGGCGGGCTACTTCCGCCACTGGAATCCCATAATTCTCTACCAATTGATGTACTATCTGTGCCCTAACCTGAGAAACGATCTAGGGAACGCTGTTTCTGAATAAACTTATGAATTATCCAGGCCCACTTATAATTTTTTCTTAAGATCCCAAACATGAACCGTCACCCATATACTGTTATCGGCCTGGTGTGGAAAGATTCTAAATCTTTTTTAGCCACCCGCTCACTACGTTCGCTCGACGGACACGGACCGACACAGACAACTACCATATAATACCTATCTGCTGGCAGACTTGCCAGCAGATAACTGTCAGACACCCTGAGGATATGGTCAGACTGAGGGGACGGAATGGGGAATAAGGAATATTTTTATTTAGTGTCAAGCCATTGAATCGAATATTTGCCGCCGAGCTTCTTAAATTCAGGGTCACCGGTAACTATTACTGCATTTAGTCTATGAGTGTCCCAAAAGACAGAGATCTACGAGATAATATCTTATGATAGAAAACTGATGATAGTGTCAAGTCCAAGCCAAAACCGACGTTATCGCCATACTTTTATTGGCAAGCCTTTCGGCTGCACACCCCACTTAAGCATACCCCCACGGTATTTGATACGTTTCAGGTCAGAAGCCTGGGGACTGTTAACACCCCTTGCTACACCGCTGTGAGCATCATGTAACACATGGAGAACCGTCCGCTCTCCGGGATGAAGCAAAGGATTCTGTCGCCTTCCTTTATCCTGTCTGATTTAAAAAACTCTTCCAGAATGATATAGATAGAAGCCGCTCCGGTGTTTCCTTTGTAGGCCAGGTTGGTAAACCACTTCTCCGGAGGAATCTCGAAGTCGATGCTCTTCATATGGTCATAAAGCTCCGGCCTGAAGTACTCAGAGGAATAGTGGGGCAAAAACCAGGTGATATCAGATGGCGAAAGGGCATGCTTTTGGATGATACCGGACAGCGTGCGCTCTACTGCCATTGTGACGACTTCTTGATTCAAGAGTTTTGTGTCCTGCTTTATCAAAAAAATGCCTTTTTTAAGGGCCTTTTGTAGAGAGGGAAACTCGCGCCATCCTGTGATGTCCCCTTTATCGTTTTTTATTGCTCCGGCGTACATACAGGTTTTAAGCTGATTGGCATGAGAGATATGTTCAATCCAATCGATCTTAAGGGCGAGTTTGCCGGATGGCAAGGTATTGGTCAGGAAGACTGCGCCTGCTCCATCGGAGAGCATCCAACGAAGAAAATCCGCATTAAAGGTCACCGGAGACGATTCTTCCAAGTCTTCAACCTTCTTCTGACTGACTGGTCCAAAGAACCGGCTACGTAAGAAGGAGGAGGCCAGTTCCGAACCGCTGGCCACGGCGTTTTTCGCAAGCCCCGTAGTCACGGTCATATATGCATATTTCATTGCTGTCATTCCGGAAAGACAGATCCCCGCAGTACTGACCACTTCGCACGGAATATTTCCCAATTCACCATGCACCATTGATCCATGACCAGGCATCAATTGATCCGGTGTGGATGTTCCGCAACAAAGGCACTCAATATCATCCAGGGAAAAACCTTCATAAGACTTCAGTTGGCGAATCGCTTCTGCCGTAAGCTGGGCGTTTGTGTGTGTTGTCAGGCCCGTGGCAGGATCAATGGCATAATACCTTTGATGGATTTTATTTTTTCGCAGGATGATTTTCCTGATACGGGATGATACCTGGTCCACCATGCCCAAGATCTTTTCAATCTCATCGTTGCTGACAGGACTGTTTGGCAGAAAAGCTGCAATATCAGTTATATAAACATCCATTGTAACTGCTCAGGTGGTATTAGGTGGAAGGTTGAAGGCTGAAGGCTGAAGTATATCAATCATCTCGTAACGCTCGAATGCCCTAAGTTTTGTGTGATCGCGCATGTTTTGTCCCTAAAAACCTTCCACCTTCAGTCTATCCACCTGAGTAGTCATATTTTCACCTTGGCGTGACAGGACTTTAAGAGGCCGGCATAATTTTGGTAAAAAACCTCCTCTTCCAATTGTGTAGGGACAACCGCATTTGTAAGAGTATAAAAGTCAAGATCGTGAATAACGATCTGATCTTTCACTGATTCGTACAAATGAGTTCCGGGCAAAGGTGTCAGCACTGTTAGTATCGGCAAATCAATGGCGTTATCCTCGATATATCTTGCGAGTGTCTCAAATTGGGTCTCTTTATAATCCGGAGAAACGATGAAGTCACCTACAATGGTGATGCCTATATCGTGCAATATTCGGATAGCTTCCGAGTTAGTTGCGACGTTGTTGGCCTTTTTCATTTTCTCAAGGCTTTCATTGCTGATTTCTTCAAAGCCAATAATCACTGACCGCAGTCCTGCTTTTTTCCACTGCAACAGCAGGTCGGAATGACGCACTACAGTATCAGACCGGATGTCCGCCAGGAAGTGTTTTTTTATCCCGGCTTCCTGAATACCTTCACACAGTCTGCGTGCGTGATCGGGGTTGCCAAAGGTATTGGCATCGACCAGACGGATAACAGGAATGTCCTCAAGCAACCGGATGTCGCGCAAGATGCTTTTGATTTTGTGGGTGAGATAGCGCCCTCCTGCCTGGCCGGCAATGCAACAAAATGAACAGTTGTACGGGCAGCCGAAAGCCGTGGCTACAAAACCGACTCTGAGATTCAGAGATGACAGTGTATAGCTCTCACGGTATTGCCTTACAAGATCGTAACAAGGAGATTTTTCATCCACCAGGTCAAGGGCACAGTATCTTCGAGGAATATATGCAAGACGATTTCCCGGATCGGTTTTGGCAACGCCGGCAATGGCCCTTGTCTCGCCTCCCGACTCAATGGTTGACACAAGTTCTCTCAGGCTCGCCTTTCCCAAACCTATGACAATATAGTCAATGTCTCGTTTATTGAAGAACTCAGGATCATTGCTGGCATGCATACCCCCTACCACCACGGTTGCACCGCAAACCTCCTTGATTTCCGATGCGAGCATGAGCATGGTGTTGGCTTCACAAGTCACTCCGGTAATTCCGGCAATATCAGGCCTGAACTCAGAGAGAACACCTTGCAGCGTGGAAGGTTCTGCCTTGAGATCGACAATACGGACCTCGTGTGTTTCGAGGTTGCCTGCCAGGACCTCGAGAGCAAGAGGTTCCCCGCGGAATATCTGCTTCAGGGAATCGATTCCGTACTGCTCTTCCGGAATACTGCGACCGCAATTAGGAGGGTTGACAAGGAGAATTTTCATAAAAACCAACACTAGCCCTTCACGGGATTACAGCGCCCCATTTTACCACAACCCACCGAACTGTAAGCGTTTACAGGGTGCTGCATATGCGAGGCGTACGGGTTACGCAGACGTACTCCCTGTACTTCAAGTGCCCGGCAACCGTAGCATCTATACTTCAGCTCACATCTGCCGCAACGCCCCTTTATCAATTTCCGTATGTTTCTTAGCTCTTGGATAACAGGGCTCTTGTTTAAGATGTGCTCCAG
>CBETWD010000229.1:0-3596 GCA_965539945.1 uncultured bacterium | reverse complement strand
AAATTACCCCTTTGTAGCCATTTTTAGTAGTACTTGCAAGGTCTGTCTAATGCTTGCAAGGCTATCCTTATCTTTTTCAACAAATTCAGGAGAAATAATCAGTCTGCCATCCGGCAACAGGCGCCACTGCCGGTTTTTTTGTACTGCCTCTATGAGTTTTTCAGGATAAGGTGGGCCTTCAGGCCCAAAACCCAAGACAATACGTTCTTTATTATTGGAAGTACTCCTGTCAAGCCGTATCACATTCAGCAGCCTCAGCGTGCGTTTTATCCCCATTACCTTAAGTAGAGATGCAACTTCTTCCGGCATCGGGCCGAAGCGGTCTCTGAGTTCCAGTGAAAAATCCGTGTCTTTTTCGTTGTCTTCCAGTCGTGCCATTCTCCGGTAAAGGAGCAGACGCTGTTCCACATCCGGGACATACTCTTCAGGGATAAACGCAGGTATGCCCAGGTTTACTTCCGGGTCTATCTCGTCTTTTTGAGGGAGCCCTTTGAACTCGTCTATAGCCTTTTGCAATAATTCAAGGTAGAGTTCATATCCTACTTCTGCAATACTTCCTGACTGGGAGACTCCAAGTATGTTCCCTGCCCCGCGTATCTGAAGGTCCTGCATCGCAAGGCGAAATCCGCCTCCGGACACAGAAAGTTCCATAATGGCCTTGAGCCTTTTTATGGACTCTTTTCCCATCTCGGATATCAGCGGAACAAGAAGATAGGCATATGCTTGTTCAGCGGCCCTTCCGACCCTGCCCCTGAGCTGATACAAGTCGGCAAGTCCAAGCTTGTCGGCCCGGTTTATGATCGTGGTGTTTGCCGACGGGATATCTATACCGGATTCTATGATGGTGGTGCACATAAGGCAGTCAATATCACCCCTTACAAACCGGATCATGATCTCCTCAAGTTCGTTGGGATTCATTTGTCCATGGATGACCTCTATCCTGGCATCAGGTGTTAAGCGCTGGATATGCTCTGCCAGCCTGTAAAGGCCCTTTATCCGGTTATGAACAAAAAATACCTGGCCGCCGCGGCTGATCTCCCGTTCTATAGCCTCTTTTATTAACGAGTCATCAAACTCGGCCATGAAGGTCTTGACAGGTATGCGGTCCCTGGGAGGGGTATTGATTGTTGAAAGGTCCCGGATTCCCAGAAGGGAGAGCTGAAGAGTCCTTGGGATTGGTGTTGCGGTAAGCGTAAGACAGTCAACAGTCTGCTTGAGCCTTTTCAGCCGTTCCTTGTGCTTAACCCCGAAACGGTGTTCCTCATCTACGATCAGCAGCCCCAGGTCCTTGAATTTTACGTCCGGCTGCAGCAGCCGGTGTGTGCCTATAAGGATATCGACCCGGCCCTGGCTGATCCCGGCAAGGATCTCTCTCTGCTTTTGTCTGGTCTTGAGCCTGCTGAGGGCCTCTACAGTAACAGGATATCTCTGAAACCGCTGCATGAATGTCCGTTCGTGCTGTTCTGCCAGGAGAGTGGTAGGTACCAAAATGGCCACCTGTTTTCCGTCTTCAACAGCCTTGAATACGGCCCTCATGGCGACTTCTGTCTTGCCGTAGCCCACGTCTCCGCATAGCAGCCGGTCCATGGGTCTGGGCTCCTGCATGTCAGAAAGGACCTCTTCTATTGAGGCAGCCTGGTCCCTGGTCTCTTCATAGGGAAATGAGGCTTCAAACTGGCGGAACATGGCATCAGGAGGTGAAAAGTCAAAGCCCTTGCTCACCTTTCTTGAGGCATAGAGTTCAACCAGTTCGTGGGCGATTTCATATATGTCCTTCTTGACCTTCTGCTTCGCAAGTTGCCAGCTTGAACTTCCCAGCCGATCAAGCCGTAGAACGCGACCTTCTATCCCGATATATTTCTGGACCAGTCCCAGGCGGTCTACCGGTAGATAGAGTTTATCACCACCGCGGTATTCGAGGAAAAGGAATTCCCCCGGAACCCCACCGGTCTCTATCCTGACAAGACCCTTATAGAGTCCTACACCATGGTCCCTGTGTACGATCGGTTGACCGGGCTTCAGATCCTCAAAGGTCAGATCACTTACGGTGGTTTTCTCTCTCCCCGGGCCCCTGGTCCGTCCGGCCCGTGCGCCTAACAGCTCTTCTTCCGTAAGGACTATGTAGGCCTCACCCGGAAGGGCGAATCCTGAAGTGAGTTGTCCGGTACAGATCATAAGCCCGGGTTCTGCCGGGTCATTGGTCAAAGGTGCTGAGAGTATGGGAGGCCTGGCCTCATCACTGATAAGCTCATGATAGCTGAGGAGTTCCATCATCCTTTGGCCCTGCCGCCGGCCAGGCACTACCAGGACAATCCTTTCTCCCGCCTCAATCCAGTCTTTGAGCCGATCAAGCACCGGTCCGATAAGATCAATTCCCCTCTTTGCGCTTCCGAGCATCAAGGTCAGGTCCGGCTTGCTCGATTTTATCTCCAGCTCCTGAATGTTTGAGGCCGGCAGGTTGAAGAAAGACTCTTTGGATTTGGTGATTTGGTGATTTGGTGATTTGGTGATTGAAGAATTTGGTAACGATCTGTATACATTGATGTCCTGAAACAGCCAGCAGGTATGACCCCTTAGCTGTTTTGAAAGCTGGTCCGGGTCAGAGAGTAGAGACTCCAGGGGAGAAAAAACTCTGTGTTCGTTAAGGGCTGATTCGTATGTCTGCTCAGCTCCTTTCCAGTAGTTTTCCAGCGCCCTTTCAACCTCTTCGGGCCTGTCAATCAATATAGGAGTCTGTTGAGGAATATAGTCCAGGACAGAGGCGGGTTTTGGATAAAAAAGTGGCAGCAGTGCCTCATGTCCCTCCACCAACCTTCTGGCCTCCAGTTGTTGCAGGATTTCATGTACTCTCCGGGCAGGTAAATTATACTTAGCCGCCCGTTTAACCAGTTTTTCATGGATAGATTCAAGCATGGACCGGGAAAATATGAGCTCATGGGCCGGGAGTATAACCAGTTCATTCAGATCTTCAGTCGACCGCTGCGTGAGCGGATCAAAAAAGCGCATCTCCTCTACAAAGTCGCCGAAAAAGTCTATTCGTACAGGAAAGGCTGTTAATGGCGGAAAGATGTCGAGCAGGCCGCCCCTTATACTGAATTCCCCTCTGGACTGGACTATAGCGCAGTGTTCATAGCCTGAATCAACAAGCCACTTGAGCAACTCCTCCCGGTCTACTTCCTCTCCTTTTTGGAGATACTCCACATGGTTTAAAAGGATTTCAGGAGGAACCGTAAGTTCCACAAGGGCCTGCGCCGGAGCAACTGCCACAACAGGACCGTCCTCAGTGGCCAGGCGATAAAGTGTTGAAATCCTCTGAGATATTGTCTCGGTTGAGGGAAGCAACGGCACAAAAGGAAGCGAGTCATGGCAAGGATACAACAAAACAGGAAAATCCGAGAAAAAAGAAAGGTCTGATGCTACCTGTTCCGCCTCTTTCTGAAGGGGAGTGATCCAGAGTATGGGGTGATTGACAGACTTGAGGAGTCTTGCAATCAGCCAGGCCGAAGAAGTGCCCAGAAGACCGGTTAAGGTCAGGACACTTTCTGGTTTTGCAAGTGATTCTCTGAGTTTTAAAAGGGCCTGTTCAGTATTCATTC
>CBETWD010000228.1:0-3598 GCA_965539945.1 uncultured bacterium | reverse complement strand
AAGGAATTCTAAGTTACATGACCCACTTGCAAAAATCCGGATCCGGAGAGTACCCGGCCCTTATATCCAGATTGACTTCTCTGGATGGACGGTATACAAATGCCACTAGATAAAAGGGGGATGATGTGAAAAATGAATCACTGTATGCCCAGGCAGGCGTAGACATAGATAAGGCCAATGAATTAGTAAAAAGGATACAGCCGATGGTCGCCTCCACCTTCAAGCGCGGAGTCCTCACGGAAATCGGCGGCTTTGCCGGACTTTTTGCGCTTGACCTTGATCGGTATCATGAGCCTGTCTTGGTCTCTTCAACTGACGGCGTAGGGACCAAAATCAAAATCGCCGCCCTGTGCGAAATGCATAAGACCATTGGGATCGACCTCGTTGCAATGTGTGTTAACGACATACTGGTATGCGGGGCCAAGCCACTGTTTTTCCTGGACTACTTTGCCACAGGCAAGCTGGATACTGAAAAAGCAACAGATATTATAAAGGGCATTACAGATGGATGCAAAGAGGCAGACTGTTCCCTTATCGGCGGCGAGACTGCTGAAATGCCCGGGTTATATGCAGAAAATGACTATGACCTTGCAGGATTCGCTGTTGGAGTCGTGGACAGGGACAAGATCATCGACGGCTCAGAAATAGGTGTAGGCCAAGTGATGATAGGCCTGTCATCAACCGGACTCCATAGCAACGGTTTTTCCCTGGTGCGAAAAATTTGTTTTGAAAAACTCGGGCTTAACGTCTCGGACAGGGTGCCCGAGATCGGAGAACTTAGCCTGGGAGAAGTGTTACTAACACCCACAAAGATATATTCCACTACAATCAACCACCTGCTCAAGCAGCAACGAATCACCGGCATGGTACACATCACGGGTGGCGCTTTCCTGGATAATATACCCAGGATACTCCCCAAATCCTGCCGGGCAGTGATCAAAAAGGACAGTTGGCCAATCCCGCCCATCTTTCATTTCTTACAGGAAAAAGGCAATATATCTGAAGAAGAAATGTTCCGGACATTCAACTGCGGTATCGGCATGGTACTCATAGTGCCCGAGGCCGACGCGCAGGACCTGCTTTTCCAGACCCACGCACTTGACGAACAGGCCTTTGTTATCGGTCATATAGAAGAGAGAGAGCCTGAAAAACCGCCGGTGGTTTTCCAAAATTAGGAATGCTTTCAGCTAAATCATAATGATATTGGTGAGTGCTTGCTTGATTGGCCTTTCCTGCAGATACGATGGAGAGAGCAGGCCCGATGTTCGGCTGATAGAAAAGCTAAGGGGAGTCTGTGTTGTGCCGGTTTGCCCTGAGCAACTGGGTGGCCTCGCAACCCCCAGACCGGCTGCTGATATCTATTATGGAAACGGTATAGATGTCTTAAATGGTCAAGCAAAGGTCTTGACTATAGATGGACAAGACGTCACAGAGGCCTTTAAACGAGGTGCTGAGCAAACGGTCTTCCTGGCAAGCACCTTGGGTGTTAAGCAATGCTTTTTAAAAGCAAGGAGTCCTTCTTGTGGTATCACCGCACAAATCGGGGTCACTGCGGCCAAACTACTTCTAAGGGGTTTTAAAATTAAAGAAGTAGGCTAGAACTATTTAACCCCTTGCTCTACCTGATCTATTACCCTTTCGCGCAATTCTTTCCCAACCTTGAAGAACGGCAACTTTTTCGGTGATACCGAAATGTTTTTACCGGTCTTGGGATTTCTGCCAGTGTAAGAATCATATTTCCTCACTGTAAAACTCCCAAAACCGCGAATCTCCACGCCGTCTCCCTTTACTAAAGCCTCGGTCATGGCATTAAAAACCTCGTCCACCACGAACTCGGCTGATTGACTATCCAGTTTTGCCTCTTCTGAAAAAACTTCTATGAGATCTGATTTGTTCATCTGAATCCTCTTCTTTCTCTAGAGCCATTTACAAAACCCTGAATTTTGTTAAAGAGCAAGGCAACCACTAGGCAAACCCTGAAAGTCCCCAGGAGAGGATCAGTAAAAGAAAAACTCTCGTAGGTGACAAGAAATGACGTTTTGATAAATACCTCTGAAGACTGACCTTGTATTTTTCCTTTGTTTTTGGGAAGTTGCTATTAAATACAAGTACGTTAATATCAGATCAAGGTTAACTTTGGCAAGTCTATTGAGACAAAAATTTTTATTCCTATTCAAAAAATAGGCATCCTTCATTCACCAGTTTACACTTTTTTCGAAAAAGCGTGTATTATCGAATTGAATGCCGATGTCGAAACTGGAAATTTGAAATTTGAAATTAGGTAACGCATCTACATCCTTGTGTTTTTCCCAATTTCAAGTTTCAAATTTCACTGCCAAAACACAAGATCAACAAAGTGTAAACTACTTTCGACTTGTCGTGAAGAATGCCAAAAAATACTATGTTCAAAAAATGGATCAAAAAAATACCAAACCCATCTGATCAATCCGATCCTGTTCAGGAAAATGGCATGGAATCCGGGACACCGCGTCTTGGGCTCTTTAAGCGCCTGAAAAAGCAGATGGGAAAGACCAGGGGCGGGTTTGTCCGACAGATGGACCAGCTCCTCCTTGGACGGCAGGAAATAGATCCTGAACTCCTGGAAGAACTGGAAGAATTCCTGGTTATGGCAGATATGGGGGTAACCACTGTCCAGGATATTTTTGAAAAGCTGCGCGCTGAAGTAAAGCAAAAGGGGCTTCAGGACCCCTTGGCTCTGAGAGAGCGACTAAAAGAGCAGATCGCTGATTTACTTAAAGTGCCTTCGACTAAAATCACATGGACACCCAGCCCCTTTGTAGTCCTGGTAATTGGTGTAAATGGTGTCGGGAAAACCACGACCATTGCCAAGCTTGCTTACAGGCTGAAGCAAGAGGGCAAGAACGTCCTTCTTGTGGCAGCGGATACATTCAGGGCCGCTGCAGTAGAACAGCTTGAAACCTGGGGAAAACGCATCGATGTACCAGTTATAAAGCACAGTGCCGGATCTGACCCGTCCGCAGTGACTTTTGACGGCATAGAAGCCGCTATCAAGCGGGATGTCGATGTGGTGATCGTAGATACGGCAGGGAGATTACACACAAAAGTCAACCTTATGGAAGAGCTTAAAAAAATCAGCAGGGTAATCTCCAAAAAAATCAAGGAAGCCCCCCATGAGGTCCTGATAGTGCTGGACGCAACTACAGGTCAAAACGCAATCTCCCAGGCCCACCTCTTTGGCGAGGCTGTCGGAGTCACGGGGATAGCCCTTACCAAACTGGACGGCACGGCAAAAGGCGGAATTGTGGTAAGCATTGCCGACCAGATGCAGATCCCCATCCGATTCATAGGCATTGGTGAAAAAATGGAGGACCTTCGACAGTTTGACCCGGAAGAATTTGTAGAAGCCATATTTGCTGAGGGTTAATGGGGAAAATTTCGCAGGCTCTGCGGTGAACTATTACGGCCGTGCGCGACAAACGTGTTGGCCTTTCCTGCCACATCGCTCTCAAGCAACTTGGTCTTGGCAACCGAGGAATCAACAGCTGCATCATACTGGATAGGTCCTTCGATTTTCAGGCCGGGGAAGGCTGGGCCTTTTCTTTTCTTTTGCAATCAA
>CBETWD010000227.1:0-3605 GCA_965539945.1 uncultured bacterium | reverse complement strand
CTGTCCATAACAATCAAGGATATGGCTGATACTCTCGGTGTTTCCAGGAAAACATTATCTAAGATCATAAATGAAAGAGGAGCCATCACACCAGATATGGCTTTGCGCTTATCCCGTGCCTTTGACACCACAGCTGATTTTTGGCTTACTTTACAGAAAAACTATGATTTATGGCATGCAGAGACTGCATCAAAGGAATGGCAAAAGGTAAAACCCTTCCCACGTCGTATTCTCCACCATAATTCATTGCCCTACAGCGAACAAGGCGTTCAAGATTGACGGGCAGGGACGAGCGGCTTTGCTTTAATCAGTGTCCTGGCTTTTCGAATTTCCTCTGCATTATCACTTCCGTGCACCCTGCCCGCAACTTAACTTTACGTTTTGTGGCTCATAACCGTATACAGGGCATAATCGAATAATTCATATAAATATTGAGAGGCTAACCATGATTGAGATCTTATGTAATAATATCTATAAGTTATTTTTATCAGGGAACAAGGCGAACAATCGTGAACTTTTTGACAAAGTATTTGAGATTTCTCGTTATTTTTTCCAAAATCCCTTCACTCTTGAGTCCTTGGAGAATCTATTTGAATTAGAAAAAAAACTGATGAACTCAAAAGGCCCACATAAGCAATTCATAGAAAAAATATCCTTCAAGCCCTTTCCGGAAGTACACTATATTGTGCACCAGAACAGCGCGATAATGAATATTTAACCTTAAACGCAGAACTAATTGAGAGAGCAACCGGTGATGATGCGCAGCATACTACCAACATGGCATCAACTGGAAGGAATTGGCCCAGTATTTCGGTAGGGGGGTGTCAGATAGAGAATGATGTAAACCATTTAAACAATGAATCCGTTATGCGGTGCACCGCATAATAGCCTAATGGTGATAACAATGAAAGACAATCGATGGATCATGAAACCCAATAAAGCTAAAGCAATAATGCTTGCTAAGCGCCAACTACCCGAGTTTGTTTGTGATGCAGTAAACTTGGAAGGCATTAACTTCACATTACCGGAAATTCAGACATTATTAGATGGAATAACAGTTGGCGGGCATAAGCTAACTGAACAACAAATTGCGCTGAATCAAGGTGATGCATGGCGTACTATATTTGAATGGATAGAAAAGGATCAGTTTGAAGTCACGATTGAAAAAGTCTGTGCTCTTCATTCTATAGCGGGTAAAGAAGAAGCCTTGGAGTGGGGCAAATTTCGTTCTGGCGGGGTTACTATTGCCGGCACAGACTATATTCCACCAAAGGCGAGTTTGTTACCTGATTTGTTTGATAAAATGACAGAAAAAGCATCTAAAATGCCGGATATATACGATCAGGCTATCCACTTATTTCTTACAATGGCGAGGTGCCAGTTTTTTTATGACGTCAACAAGCGCATGGGACGTTTCATTATGAACGGACTTTTGTTAACGAATGGATATCCTGCGATAAATCTTCCTGCTAAGAGGCAATTAGAGTTCAACCAGTTGATGTTAGCTTTTTACGAAAAAGGTGATCAGAAACCAATGAATACCTTTATGCGTTCTTGTTTGGACGATAGAGTTATAAAAATTATGAAAGAAGAATAATTTTCACCGTCATCAATGAAATGCTATAATATCAGCATATTCGAACAATTCGTTGAACATGGACGCCTAATTCCATGCGGCCTTCAACTTAATTGGCCCGTATTGCATTCAGCAGGTTCGCATAGGGTTCGGCCCGCATTCGGCGCAAGTTAATTCAACCATGCCTAATAAAACCATACAGGCAAATGACTTGCCAAGTTTCAAGAACAGGCGCCGGCCGGGATGCAGCCAGATTGCGGTCAATAGGAAAAACAACAGCGCAAGGGACAGGAAAGAGACGACATGAGCCGTTGACAATAGCCCGTTTTCAAATTGCCGCAGCATACCGGTCAGGGATAAACTGCCAAGTGTGCTCAGCAAACCGCTTTGACCGCTGGCGGCAAAATCAAGAACCCATGATCCCAGGGTAACCGCCAGGCAGAACATGGCCGCTGTGGGCAGGGAATCGCTGATTGTGGCGGCAAACATGGCAGTTGCATCAGAGGTGAGGTCAGCCTGCTTACGCAGCTCGTCAAGTGTGCCGATTCCCAGTACCCGACCCTGATCCAGCAGCAGGAAACGGTCACAGATTTTTTCCGCTTCGGTCAACTGGTGAATGGAAAGAATCATGGTGCGACCCGCCCGGCATTCACGCAGCAGGTCCATAACCGACAGTGACAGCCGAAGGTCGAATCCGTCAAACGGCTCATCGAGCATCAGCAAAGGCTGCCTGCTCAGCAGGGCAAGAGAGAGAAGCACTCTGCGTCTATACCCTTTTGAAAGGGCCTTCAGCGGCTTGTACAGCATGGGAGAAAGTGTCCAGCCTGTTGACAAGCTGCTCGAGATCCATCTTGCCCACGCCATGAATTTGCTGGAAGAATGACAGCGTGGTCGTAACCTGTTGCTCGGCGAACGGCAGTATATTATCCGGCTGATACCAGAGAACCTGCTTCCGTTTTTCAAGTGAAAGCTGTCTGCCCTGCCACCTGATCGTGCCGGATTCCACGGGTAACAGGCCGGTAATACACTCCAGCAGAGTTGATTTGCCTGAGCCATTGGGGCCGATAAGACCCAGGATTTCACCCGGGATGACGGCAAAAGAAACATCGGATAATGCCTGGTATGTTCCGAATTTTTTATTAATTCCGATGACGCTTAATTCGTGCGTTTGTTGTTCTGTAACGTTTCTATCCATGTTTTCTGATACCGATCTAAAATACCAGGGCGGAAAAAATCAGGACTGAGGCAATAATGGCAAAGGCGGCGCGAAAATCCTGCCCGTTGGAGAGACCGATAAGCAACCCTGCCGGAATAGGGCCGGAAGCGTGTCCCACATCATAGAGCGTTCCAAAAACTCCCATGAAATTATGGCAACATTCGTTACAGTTATTAGTGATACCTGATACTTGTGTCAACCGAAAAACATGAGTACGAAAAACAATTCGCCCTGGGGTTCGGCCTTAATATGCAGTTTCTGTACGTCGGTTCGCAGGTTTGCACTCCAGCTTCTTTCAGCGGTTCGGTCACCCTCCCACGCCTTGCTTTCGGCTATCACTTTTGTAAGCGTTCACGGGTTCAAAGGTTCAGAGGTTCAGAGATTCAGGGTTTACCGAAAATCTGAGCAGTTGTTTCGTAAGTCTTGAACGGTCTTGCACCGAAGTCTATAATGAGTTTTCCTGGCGTTGGCTCAAGCTGAATTTCAGGACGTTGATTATGCTGGACGTACCTGCGATGCCATTCGTGGTTTCATCAAATACTTGCTGCCCTACAAGCAAGGCCAACGAAAAAAAGTAACCCTGAACGGTTTACCCTGTTAAATAGGGTTCCCTTCGGGAAATTTAACAAGGTGAACTCTGGCCCCATGAACGGTCACTGGCATCCTTCATACAGGGGCTGAGCAGGATGCACGCTTGACTTTTGCTTCAATTTCCTGTTTTTTTCGATTGAATACTTCAGGTGCTCTTAATTGAGCTTAATAGGGAACCCTGTGAGAATCAGGGACGGGCCCGCCGCTGTAACCGGGGACGAA
>CBETWD010000226.1:0-3640 GCA_965539945.1 uncultured bacterium | reverse complement strand
AGTTTGCAGAACAGATACACAAGCTCTACGAGCGCCGAGATATTCCGGCATAATTCCGCCGACCGCCATTGATTCACCATGCCGCCTGGGGATAATGCCCCAAGATGACAGCGTCTTTAGTGACAAGTGTATTCTGAGTGATTGCGGCCTGGAAGGAAATGGAATATTGAGATTGAAGCAACCGTAGTACGCCCAATTTCCTTGTCAAGAAAGCCTATTGTCGTCTGCTATTTCCAAGGCAATTACAAGGAGAACGAAAGGGTAAGTCAAGATAGTCAATTATGTCCCCAATTTTCCAATAATTTCCGCAATTCATAAATGCTGTATATTTCTTCAATGGCGCTCATGGGGATACGGTTTAAATCATGAATCAATTTCGTAATATCCGTATTTAATAGCCCGCCTTCATAAGCAATTTGATATTTGAGTTGAAAGGTTAGGTCATTCATTGAACCTAAAACGCTACGATTGTTGGTTTTGGCAATTTCAATTTCTCGAATATCATCAAGAAAAATTTCGATGTGTTTCTGCGGTAGGGTTTCAGGCATTAAACTTTTAAATAAATTTTGCCGGAAAACCTCACGAATATTCTCAAAATGAGGTTTTGTCAGTCCAGCGACAAAGAATGAATATAGGGTTTTGTCATGCGTAAATAGGACACATTTTCTTCGATCTATTCTCAAAAGGTTTGCGTGCCAACTACTAAATTCTCCGGCCGGTTGCATGCTATCCGGTGGTTTGAACTTCAATTCGGACAGCAACTTTTTTGTACATCGAAGTATTGCCATGGCTCAGTCAGGTTGAGCGCCTTGTCGGGCCAAATCCTTTTATAACCGGGCCGATGCATGTTGAAAGTTTGCCGGCTTTATTGCCTTCAGTGCGTTATACTCTTTACTTTTTGTCTTATATAGATCCCACCGTAATTGCAGATTTATCCAGAAATCCTCTGACATGCCGAAAAACCTGGCAAGTCGCAAGGCAGTGCTTGGAGTTATCCCCCTTTTTTTGTTTACAATTTCATTAACACGCTGATAGGGAACATGAATGGAATAGGCCAGTTCTCTCTGTGTGATACCCATAGGAATTAAGAATTCCTCAAGAAGCATCTCGCCTGGATGGGTTGGCTCTCTATGACTTGGTATTCTAACCATTTTCTTTCCTCTTTATTCAATGATAATCTGTAATTTCAACTTGATAAGGACCATTCGTTGCCCATTTGAAACAAATTCGATACTGATCATTTATGCGAATGCTGTTTTCTCCAATTCTATCCCCTGACAACGCCTCAAGATTGTTGCCAGGTGGAATTCTAAGCTCTTTCAAAAACTGGACAGAGTCAATTTGATCCAGTTTTCTTGAAGCGATCTTCCATAAAGACTGAGGGCAGATCTTTCGGACATTTTTGGTGTTCTTGCCGTTGAAAATATCTTCTGTTCCTTTGTTCCTGAAAGATTGAATCACAAATTCATGATAGCACGGACTTCATGCTATTGCAAAGCAAATTTTTATCTTTCTCGCCCAACGGAGCTGCGGTCTGTGTGATCTTAGGGGAATGCAGTTTCTGAGTAAACTTGACGGCTGGAATAATAGGGCATAAGGTAATTTTCACTATGAATGCTCAGGGCTGACACAAAGCCTGGGCACAGAAATGTATGAAATGGTAACCGTTCACGGGTTCATAGGTTCAGGGTTCAAAGGTTAAGAGTTTAACAAAAATGATGGAGTCTTTGCCCGAAAGTGCACAAGGCAAAAAACCCCTTTCATCCATCTCTGCATTTCAAATGTATCAACCCTGAACCTGTGAACGCATATGGCCAAGAAGGCCTATTGTCGTCTGCCATTTCCAAGGCAATTACAAGGAGAACGAAGGAGTAAGTCAAGCTAGTCCATTACGTCCCCAATTTTCTGCGCCCTCGATGTGCGTACTCGACACACACTCGCTCCATCTGACATGCGGGGGAATGGTAGTGAGATTTTTCCGGTAAAAGCCTGTGTATCATATGGAACCTAGGTTGAGCGGTTCAACGTTCACGGTTCCCGGTTGAAGCCCTGCCTGGCTGTTAGCAAAATGATGACGCGTCAATAAGGCGAATGTTATGTTTCACCCAGTGGGTGAAAGAGGCTAATCTGAGCATTGTGTTATATAGTTTAAGGATATCAGTAACCTTTGAACCTTGAACCCCTGGCCCAGACCGGGACTACTGGCTTGGTAGCTTAGACTGAGCTGAAGCGCCAGGGCGGGCCTGAACCTGGAACCGATCACTTTAAGTGGAAGCATGTTGGATTGCAACCTTTCTGAGGGGTGAAACAGGTTTATGCTTGCGCAGGCTATGCCATAGATCCCAGTCTCTTTGCAAATTGAGCCAAAATTCAGGGCCTGTTCCCAGGGCCTCTCCAATTGCAAGGGCAGATGAAGCACTAATGCCCCGTCGTCCATTAATAATTTCATTGAGTCTGGCATAAGGCCAACCGAGGTGACTGGCTAATTCTGTTTGAGTTATTCCTAGAGGTTCCAGGAATTCCTTTAATAGCATTTCTCCTGGGTGGGTTGGGGTTCTGTTTTTGGGTAGCATAGTTTTGCTCCTAATGGTAATCAGTAATTTTTACATCATAAGCGTCATTGTCTATCCATTTAAAGACAATTCTCCATTGGTCATTAATTCTTACGCTCCAAAATCCTTCAAGGTCTCCAGACATTTTTTCAAGCCGATTGCCAGGCTCAGCGGGAGTGTTGAAGCAGTGATTCAAAGCCATCATGGGGAGGATAAACTCCCAATCCTTTCAGCAGCACTGCCATCCGGTCAAAGGGGTTATGCTCTCCTGCAAATCGGATATAGTCAACACGAGGCAAAAACAAGAACCAGGGCAGTGCACACAGGGGCACAGGAAAGTCTGTGGCGAACAACAGCCTGTTAAACAGCTCCGGATGACCACGCCACCACAGCAAGGCCTCCATTCGGTTGGGAAGCGCAAGGGCCGCAGTGTCGCAATACAGGTTGGGATAGCGGCGAAGCATCTGTTCAAGACGCGTCAGAGCCCGCGGGTTAATAAAGAGGCCGCTGGACCCGCTGTGGGCGGCGATCACGGTGACACCCTGCTCCAAGGCAAGACGCAGGCGCTCAAGGTCCCCATATGCCTGGCGGATCGCGGGCAAGGCAAATTCAAAGCCGGTGTGACAGAGCAGTGGGAGACCCAATTCAGCCATCTTCTGATAAAAAGGCAGATGACGACGATCCGCCGGATCAATTCCCTGGCTGTTCGGCAACCATTTGACTAAGACTGCGCCCTGTTCTGCGCAGCGTTCAAGGACATCAAGGGCATCGCGTCTGTGGGGGTGAATCGATGCCCCAAATAGAAAAACTTCAGGGGCATCCCTGCACCATGCCAGCACATCTTCATTGCTCACAGAGAAGCCGCCCATCGCTGTGAGAGACTTCCCATGTTCGTCATATGCCTGATCCAGCGCAAGCAGTACTGCGCGCCGCACATGACGGGCCCTGTTAAGATGTCTTGCCAGTGTTTCAGTATAAGTCCGCGCAGCCTCCGGTCCTGTCCCTACCGCCCCGGATCGCTTGGCAGCCAGGGCAAACAATGCCCGCCGCCAGCCGTGAGCCTGGATCTTCCCGTTACGCGGCACGGC
>CBETWD010000225.1:0-3643 GCA_965539945.1 uncultured bacterium | reverse complement strand
CTTACAGTTCGGTGGGTTGCGGTAAAACGGGCGTTGTAATCCCGTGAACGGTTACTGAATTTATTATTGTAAAACAGGTACCTGGAGGAGGAATATTTTATGCGCCTATTAATCAGCTCGCTGTTCTTCAAATCTCCTTTTGAAGATCTGCAGAAACACGCCGACAAGATCAAAGAATGCGCCCAGCTTTTCAGGGAAGCTGCTGACTGCCACATCGGCCAGGAATGCAAACGGTTTGACCTCCTGACAGAACAAGTAGCCCGGCTGGAAAGTGAAGCCGATGATATCAAGCGCAATATTCGAAACCATCTGCCCAGGGGCATCCTCATGCCGGTCGATAAGTTCCAGTTCTTTCAATATCTTAGGGAGCAGGACAAGGTCATGGATGAAGTGGAAGAGGCCCTGTTCTGGTTATCTTTTCGGCCCGAGGGCATTCCATCCGAGTTGGCTGCCGACATCCATCACCTGGTGGAAGCCGTGATTTCGCCCATCGAAAAGCTACCCGAACTGGTAACCCTTGCCAGAGAGTATTTCAAGAGCAAGTCCACAGAGCAAAGAAACAAGATGAAAAGCCTTATACGTGATATCCGCCAACATGAAAGAGAAGCCGACCATCTGGAACGGGAACTGAAACTCAAGATTTTCGCCACCATCAAAGATGCGCTGGTAGTATATCACCTGGTCAGGCTGGTAGAACATATAGGCGACATTGCCGATCACGCGCAGAATGCCTCGGACCGCATGCGGGCCATGATTGCCGAATAGTATCGTTTGCTCCGCCTATATGATATCCTCTTTCCGGCAAAGCATCCTTGTCTCTGTCTTGAAGTCCGATTTCACAGCCGGAATCTCCCAGCTATGAAAGAGATTCCTTCGTTTCGCTCGCAATGACAGCCCCGCAGCCACCTTCAACAAAGTCCTTACCCCAGCTCTCTCTGAAAAGGCTTATGGCTTCCTCACCAGTACAGTGGCTTGGAGCGACCTTCTCTACACCAAGGTCCTTAAGTTTTTTGATGATCTCGCGAATTTGCGTGGTGGACGTCCCGGCGAGGTGCAATCCTCCAACCACCATGTAAATATCCTTTTTTAGCAGGCTTTTCGCCTTCTCAGCTATGTGTACTATGCCGGGATGTGCGCAACCGGTGATAATGACAAGACCTTTTGGAGTTTCCAGGATCAGGCTTTGTTCTTTGATCAATTTACCCATCTCCCCGGTTGAGTGAACCTGGGCGAAAAGCTGTGCCGGTTTACCCACTGTCTTGACTCGCGCCCCATAGTCTTGAATCGCCTGTCTGAAAGAAGCCGGAAAGGACTTTGGCAGATAGACGGTAACCTCCGGATTCCGCAGGAGAAATTTTTCCAAACCGCCACAGTGATCAGCATGGATGTGAGAAAGGACTACTGCACTGACTGTTCCGGGGGCAATGCCCAAGACTTTCATATTGGAGAGGAGAATATTCCCGTCACTGCCGGTATCAAAAAGGATGGTCTGCCGGAAGCCCTCGATCAGGCACGCAAATCCCCAGCCAGTCTGGAGATTGGTAGCATGGCTTATGTTGTTGAAGACAATGGTGAGTCGATAAGAGGGAACTCCATTAGCGGCCTCAACGCCTGAACAGGCTGTGGTGCCAATCATTACAGATCCTGCCATTATTATAGATGTTTTCAGAAGACTCATCACTATTTCCCCCAAGAAGCCTCTAATAAGCCCATGACCTTGAATGAACCTGGAAACCGAACGACTTTGGTCCTCATGACGAAAGCATTGTGGATATTACCCTTTTTCCCCCGGAATTGTATCAATAGAGGCAAATTTAGGTTCATGAAGCGGGAGCAGTATTTCGGCCATATCTCTGACCTTTAGCATTATATCATATGCCTCGTATGCATTGACATGGGTCCCGGGCGGGATAACATCCATCTCCATTGCAGTTATCTCTTTTGGGGGATAGAAATTTTCCATGATTACACAGAATCCAGTTATGGCCGCCAGCCCCTGAGAGGTATCTATCAGTACAGTTAATCCTCCTTCCGTATGAGCCGGCGTATGGATGACACGGATGCCCGGAAGGATTTCCTCATCTCCGGTTACCGTTTTGATCTGCCCGGCCTCTTCCACGTCCAGGATATAATCTTCCAGATATCGGAAATCCAAGGGATGGGGATTGTGTACCCGCTCCAGTTCTTTCTCATGTACATAGAATGTGGCGTTAGTGCACTTGTAATCGTTTTCGCAGTGATCGTTGTGTAAATGGGTGTGGATAACGATGTCGATAGATTCCGGGGTCAGGCCCCAGAGGCCCAGCCCTTCCTCAAATTTATAGATCTTTCCTCCAATGGATTTTTCTCTGTCCTCAGATTGCAGCGGACTCATCTCTCCCGTATCTACCAGGACCTTCCGGTCGCCACCTTCCAGATACCAGCAATAGATAGGTATGGTATAAGGCTGTCCATAGCCATGTTGATAGGTCATCATACCTTTGTCAAAGATCTTTGTTCCCATCACAATAGGATGTATTTTGTACCGGCTCATATTTCACCTCTATAATCCCTGATTCTAAAGAAGCCTGTAAAATTCATTTTTCAGTCTTTCTCTGCGCATCCGCCTCAGTGCGTCTTGAATAACTCCGCTTAACGTCTTTCCTTCAAGGCGGGCTGTCCCTCGGCCTCCCGTGCAAGATCAGGAGGAAGCATGAGAAACTGGGGGACGTTGTTGATTGAGTTGAATTAATTTTTCATTGTTCTGCTAAGGGCTTTGGAGATAGCAGACGTGGAAACTCCCACTTGGCGGGCTACTTCAGCCAGTGAAATTCCAAAATTCTCTACCAATTGATGTACTATCTGTGCCCTAACCTGAGAAATGCGCCTTCGACGACTACCCATCCGCAGCTCATGTGAATTGATATTTTCTTCTTCGCATACTCGCTCAATGACCTCGCCAATTTGTTGCCTGCCATTGTTGCCTGCCATCTGATATTTTAGTCTTTCATCTGCCTTGTTAAGAATCCGGTCTACAAAATCTCCGGTCCCCAATATCCGCTCATCAGTGAGCACCCGCTGATTGTCTCTCCGGATAGACAACACCTGTGACCAACCCCCAAGAGAACGAATCAAACCACCGCCTACCAACTCCGGACGTCTCCCGTGAGAAATGCCCTCTTTAACGTATTGACGATAGTATTTCTTGGCCTGCACCTCTTTATCGCTAAACCAGGACAAAACATATTCACGATCCTGCCAGCTATGTTTAATTCTCCCCATTAATACGGAATGACCACACCAGCGATACCTCTCGAGTTCAGACATGTTCTTTACCAGCTTGACTCTGAGAGGATTCAGGTGAATGTATCGCACAAGCTCTTGAAAATAAGAATCCTCGTCACATACTATAGATTTGTAGCGGTTCTGAAAAAGATGACCGTGGCGATGATGACGGCGGTTATATGTGATTGCATAGCCAGTAAGAAACCGGCGCATGAACTTCGACAGACCACACAGCCCACTGCGCAAAAGAATATGGGCGTGGTTGGTCATCAATGCCCAAGCATAGATAACGGTGTCTGTCTCAGAAGCAATCTGTCCCATCCTAGAGACAAAATTGTCTCGATCTGCTCGGTCATCAACGATTCTGCGCTTTTCTATT
>CBETWD010000224.1:0-3648 GCA_965539945.1 uncultured bacterium | reverse complement strand
TATTTCTTCTCAGCCGTCTTGATACAGAGGGGAGCAGTCTTTCTTCCAGGTCATAAGTCTGTTTCTTCATCTTTTCCCATTCAACATTCGATGTTGGACGTTCGATGTTCGATGTTCATTGGTCCATCCGGTACAAAAACAATTAGCGCTTATGCCCCCTGACCCTTGACCCCTGACCCTTGTTCCTTGTTCCTTGTTCCTCGCCCCTCACAACTTCATTTCGGTTACTATTTTTTCAAGGACATCTTCCACGGTCAAATCGGAGGAATCAATTACAATACAATCAGGAGCGGCCTGCAAAGGCGCGATGGAGCGCGTTGAATCCGCCAGGTCTCTGGCCTCAATTTGGGCCAGTATCTCTTCGTATGCCACCTCTTCTCCCTGATTCTCCATTTGTATCTTCCGTCGTTTGGCCCGCTCCCCGGCAGAGGCGGAAAGAAAAAATTTATGAGCAGCTTTGGGGAAGACCACTGTGCCCATATCCCTGCCCTCCGCCACTAATTGACCCTGTCTGCCAAGCTCCCTCTGCATTCCGGTCAGATATTCCCTCACCACGGCAACCCTGGAAACCGCAGAAGAAAGCCCGTCCATTTCCGGAGTGCGAATAAGGGACGAGACATCCTGTCCGTTCACCAGAATTCGGTCACCCTGGAATCCCAGCTTCAGGTCATTACATAGCTCTGAAAGGGCCTTTTCGTCTCCTGCATCCACCCCTTTTTGCCTGGCAGCCCATGCCACTGCCCTGTACATGGCGCCTGTGTCGAGATACGTGTATCCCAGACGCCTTGCCAGCTCTTTACTGACAGTGCTCTTGCCGGCGCCGGCCGGTCCATCAATGGTAATAATATTCAAACGGTCCATAAGAATTAAAGCAACTCACTTTATTTTAGATAGCGTCAATCATATTAGAATACACCAGAAAATCTCTTCCTGAAAGGCTGTATATTGAGCTGTTTGTATAACGAAAACAATTAATGAAATATGAGTTACATCCGATATGTAAACAAGGATCAGACGTAACCGTTCACGGGATTACAACGACCGTTTTACCGCAACCCACCGAACTGTAAGCGTTCACAGGGTGCTGCAGATGCGAGGCGGGGAGGGTACGCAGACGTACTCCCTGTACTTCCTAAAGGGCATTATCAGGGTTAAAAGGATGATTACACGATCAACTATCTGCGGTTTGATTATTGTATTACTGCTTGCTTTTGCGCCTACTCATGCCTCCCAGGAAGAAAACACACCGGTAAAGATCGGAGTTCTGGCCAAGAGGGGAGCCGAGCGGTGCCTGGAAAAGTGGTCCCCCTCTGCCGAATATCTCACGGCCATGATCCCGGACAGGACATTTATCATTGTACCGCTCAAATTTAATCAGATTAACTCATACGTTAAAAACGAAAAGGTCGATTTTGTTCTGCCAAATCCTTCCGTCTATGTGGAGCTGGAAAACCTGTATGGAGTGAGCCGGATCGCCACGCTGGAAAACCTGCTCAAGGGAGAGACATACACCCGGTTCGGCGGGGTGGTCTTCTGCAGGGCTGGCAATAATGACATATTCAGTTGGGAAGACCTCAAGGACAGGTCCTTCATGGCTGTTGCTGAATCCTCTCTGGGCGGGTGGAGGACCGCCTGGCGTGAAATGAAGGAGAGAGGTATTGATCCGTATCTTGATTTCAATGAACTTGAGTTTGGAGGCACGCATGACGCTGTTGTCTGTGCGGTAAGGGACGGCAGGGTAGATGCCGGGTCGGTCCGGACTAACACACTCGAACGTATGACCTCAGAGGGCAAGATTGATATCAAGGACTTTCGTGTTATCGGCGAACACTGCGAGCAACATGAAGGGTTTCCCTTTGTTCACAGCACGCGATTATATCCGGAATGGCCATTTGCAAAGCTCAAACATACTCTGGATGAACTGGCAGAAAAGGTTGCGATAACACTGCTCGAAATGCCCCGGGATTCTGAGGCCGCAAGGGCTGCAAAATGCGCCGGGTGGACTATTCCTCTGGACTATCAGCCGGTACATGAGTGTCTGAAGGAGTTGAAAGTCGGGCCTTACAGGGAACTGGGGAAGATAACACCGGCCGATGTTTTCAGGGAGTACTGGCAGTGGATCCTAACGGCCGTTGTTTTGCTGGTAATAATGACCTCGTCTATCGTTGTTATTCTGAGACTCAACCGCCGGCTTGAGCGTGCAATTACCGATGCCAAGCGCATGGCCCTTGAGGCCGAGGCTGCCAATATAGCCAAGAGCGAGTTCCTGGCCAATATGAGCCATGAGATCCGCACGCCGATGAACGGCGTCATAGGCATGACCGGCCTGCTGCTTGATACGGAATTGACCAATGAACAGCGCGAATTCGCTGAGACGGTCAAAAACAGCGCTGATTCCCTGCTGGGGCTCATCAATGACATCCTTGATTTTTCCAAGATGGAAGCAGGGAAGCTCGACATGGAAATACTCGATTTCGATCTTCGCACGGCCCTGGAAGACATGAGTGATACTGTGGCCATGCGTGCTCAGGAAAAAGGCCTGGAGCTGGTCTTCCTCATAGAGCCGGATGTCCCTGCACTGGTGCGGGGCGATCCTGGTAGGCTCCGGCAGATCCTGACCAACCTGATAGGCAATGCCATCAAGTTCACCCACAAGGGCGAGGTGGTCCTGCATGTTACCCTGGATCATGAGGATGATTCCACGGCCATGATCCGCTTTGCAGTGAAAGACACGGGCATGGGCATCCCGGCAGACAAGCTCGACGGTCTGTTTCAAGCCTTTACCCAGGTGGACGCTTCGACTTCCCGGAAGTTCGGTGGGACCGGGCTGGGCCTGACTATTTCAAAGCAGCTTGCTGAAATGATGGGCGGGCAGATCGGCGTGGAAAGTGAGGAGGGCAAAGGCGCTACCTTCTGGTTCACGGCCAGTCTGGAGGAGCAGCCCCCTGTACAGAAAACTGAGGCAACAGCACAGGAAAGCGCTGCCGCCTCTCTTAAGGGCGTACGCATCATTGTGGTGGATGACAACAAGACATACCGCAGGGTCTTCGCAGGCATGCTCGCCTCCTGGGAGTGCAGGCACGAGGAGGTCCTTGACGCAGGGACCGCGCTGGATAGACTGCGCGCGGCCGCAAAAGCCGGCGCCCCCTTCCGCATCGCCATACTGGACATGCGTATGCCTGAGACCAACGGAGAAACCCTGGGTAATATGATCAAAGAGGACCCGGCACTCAGGGACACCGCGCTGGTAATGATGGACTCGGCAGGTAACCGGGGAGACGCCCCCCGCCTCAGGAAGGCCGGATTCACCGCATACCTGACCAAGCCCGTAAAGCAGTCTCAACTCTCTAACTGCCTTATGACGGTAATCGGCCGCAAACCCTCTGATAAGACCTTGCAGGAAAAAATTATCACGCGGCACACCATAGAGGAAGACCGAAAACGAAAAATCCGTATCCTCCTGGCTGAAGACAACATAGTCAATCAGAAACTGGCTTTGAAGCTTTTGGAAAAGATGGGCTATCGCGCCGATGCGGTAGCAAACGGCCAAGAGGCAGTCGAGGCGATCAAGACCATTCCCTATGACCTCGTGCTTATGGATATGCAGATGCCGGAGATGGACGGAATTGCCGCTACGCGGGAAATTCG
>CBETWD010000223.1:0-3680 GCA_965539945.1 uncultured bacterium | reverse complement strand
CTGGCGAATGTTATGTTTCACCCATTGGGTGAAAGAGGTTAATCTGAGCATTGTGTCATAAAGTTAAGGATATCAATAGACTATAACCTTTGAACCCTGAACCCTGAACCTGTGAACGCCTAAAATAAAAATCACGAATTATGTTTTTCGAACTGACACATAAAACCAGACATATTCATAGCGGGCCTGTTTTTCTTGAACCGCATACTATTCGCCTCAGGCCACGTTGTGATGGCTCCCAAAGATTAATCCGTTTTGACATGCAGATCGAGCCAAAGCCCGCGGGCATCTCGGAGTGCATAGATCCGGAAGGTAATTGCATTACAAATACCTGGTTCAACGGGCTGACAAATTCATTTGTAATCACTTCTTTTTTCACAATAGAAACTCTCCGTAGCAACCCGTTTGATTACATCATCACTGATCCGTCGGCCTTTATTTTGCCGATGATTTATCCTGACGAGCTCAAACCACGCCTTGCTTCCTATTATTCCCGCCCTGTGCCGGATAAATCGGTTTTGTTGTTTGCCGAATCCATTGCTTCTGAAGTAAAGAATCAGACACTGGAGTTTCTTTCCGCCCTTAATCAACGAATCTATGAAACGTGTAAGCTGACAATTCGCGAAAAGGGTGATCCTGAGCCCCCTGAAGTAACCCTGGCGCAGCGCAAGGGTTCCTGCCGCGATCTGGCCGTTCTTTTTATAGATACCTGTCGTACTGTCGGCATTGCAGCCCGCTTTGTCAGCGGCTACCAGGAAGGCGATCCAGATCAAAAGAAGAGATATTTGCATGCCTGGGCCGAGGTCTATCTACCTGCTGGCGGATGGCGGGGTTACGACCCTACGCATGGCCTGGTCGTATCCGATCGACATGTGGTTGTGGCTGCCAGCATGATTCCACAATGTGCCGCGCCAATCATCGGTACCTATCGAGGTACCGGAAAGACATCCATTTTACATAGTGATATAAGTATTCGGGCATATAACGGAATATGCCAATGAGAGTGGAAGGGATTTATAGCTAACCTTAAGAACAACTGGACTTAAACGGAAGAATTAACATGAGTAAAGTAAGCCGTTCCAAGAAACACCTCCTGCCCGTGAACGGTTACATAGGATCTTAAGCAACTGATCTTCAGCCTGTCCGGAAATTCGAGACAAATCCTGCTCATCCTGTCGGATTTCAAACCTTTCTGCGCTTAAACAAGCATAGACGAATCAAAAGGCGGGCCGGACTGGCCGCCCAAGTTGGGAAGTAGGGCGTCGGGCATTTCTTCTTCTATGATTTCCGTAATGGTCTGGAGGTTCAAAGGCTCAATATAGGTAACGTCTGCCATGCCGGGGTCGGTTCTAATTACTGATAATAACCCTCCTATATTGAAAATGTCCACGAACTAAAGTAAGAATATGATAAGTTGGAAAAACGATTGCCCTGCAGTCTCTACTGCAGGCACTAAGCTTTCCGGCAATAAATTACATCACAATCAGAAGGAGAAAGCATGTGTCGACTTAGCGCCATTACATCCAGTTTATATTTTTCTCCCATGGAAAATATCCTGGCGCTGGAGACCATGAAAGAAGGCCATGACGGCTCCGGCCTGGGCCTGGTCTTAAAGGACCTGGGGGGGCCATTTGAAGACCTCAAGAGCTATCCCATCCTTTCCGGCACCTGTACGAAAAAAGGCCTTGAAATGCTGGATGACTACATGCAGGAAGCGGGCTTTCGTGTCAAGTACAACTGGGAACCGAAGGTCAAGCGAGTCGCAGGCATGGAGATAGAACCCCGTGATCATTATTTTGCCAAGGCCTATCAGTATCCCTCGCCCTATGAGCCAAAGGCCCGGGTTGAGTGGGAGCGGCTCCTGCTTGAGACCAGGCTGGACCTGAGACGAATGGGAGAAAAAGATCACTCTCTCTTTGTATTCTCTTTTTACCCTGATTGCCTCACATTGAAGGAAGTGGGAGATCCATTGCAGTTAGCAGAATTCTTTGGTCTGGATAATTTGTCCCTGCAGGCCAAGGTGATCCTGGCCCAAGGTCGGCAAAACACAAACTATGCCATCTACCTCTATGCCTGTCATCCCTTCTTTATACAGGGTTACTGCACCATGACTAATGGCGAAAACACGGCCTTTGTACCCATCCGGGAGTACTTGACCAGCCGGGGATTTTCCGGTTACACAGGCTATGATAGCGACAGTGAGGTGTTTGCTCACATCCTGCATTTCACCCACCGGCAACTTAAATACCCCCTGACCTATTATAAAGATATCATCACCCCATTAAAGGACGAAGAGATCCGTGAGCGACCAGACGGCAAGGCCGTCAGCCTGCTCAAAAAGAGTCTTCGACCCCTGTGCATAGACGGTCCCAACATGGTCATCGGTTTTATACCTGATGGAGCAATCTTTATGGTACAGGACTCCAAAAAGCTCAGGCCCGGGGTTGTTGGCGGGGCCAAGGGAAAATACGCCCTTATGAGCGAGATGTGCGGTCTTGACAGGGCAATCCCCCAACGTGACCGCTCTGCTGACATTTTTCCTTCAAAATATGACATGGCAATGGTGACACCCAATGCCCAGGAGGTCCAGGTATGGAACCAGCTTCACGGCTAGACCACAATGGACAACTGGCGCTGCAAGAATTCCCCTATGTCATTCAATGGAGGGAGGACCGTTGTACCCGCTGTGGCCGTTGCACCGCAGTGTGTCCGCAACAGGCTATAGAGCCTGCTGTCTTTGCCCAGCGCCTCGTGCATTCCGAATCCGGCACCCCGATGCCCAGCACTGTACGAAAGGTATCCCACGGAATCCACCAGGTTAATGACATTGATCGCTACTGTACCGGTTGCGGAATGTGCAGCCTGGTATGTCCGAATATGGCAATTGTCCCGCATTATAATCCACATCATAAGTTTCTGTTTCACAAGAACCTTGGAGGAACGCCGTATAAGCGCGGTGGAAGGCGCAATGATCCCAGCCCAAGCACGCTGGACAAGCTCAAATTTACCCGCATCTCAATGTTGACTGACCCTGCCTTGGATGCAGGCAGGCACGAGTTCCACATCAGGACCCTTTTAGGGCGCATCCTGCCACCGGAAAAGTTACCCCTCAAGCTGACTGACAACCGATTGATCGTGGAAGACGGCCACTTTATCCCTCCTGTGAGAGAGATATTTCCCATTCGCATCGGAAGCATGTCCATAGGTGCACTTTCTCCACACATGTGGGAAGGCCTGGCCATGGCCATTACTTATCTCAATGAGGTGGAAGGAATTCCGGTGGTTATGTGCTCCGGGGAAGGTGGCATGCCGCCCAGGCTCCTGCGTTCTCGCTTTCTCAAATACTTCATACCTCAAATCGCATCCGGCTATTTCGGATGGGATGAGATCATCCACGCCCTGCCGGATATGGTCGAGGACCCGTGTGCCATTGAGATCAAGTACGGCCAAGGCGCAAAGCCGGGGGACGGCGGTCTGTTGATGTCTTACAAGGTACTGAAACTCATTGCAGGGATACGCGGTGTCCCGATGCACATCGACCTCGCCTCTCCTCCCACACACCAGACCAAATACTCCATTGAGGAGGCAGTGGCCAAGATGATCCAGTCCATGTCCATGGCCTGGGGTTTCCGCGTCCCTGTGTATCCCAAGATCTCCGGCACCAAGACCGCCCAGGCGGT
>CBETWD010000222.1:0-3701 GCA_965539945.1 uncultured bacterium | reverse complement strand
CCATTCCTTACTGTTGTCTTTTTTCTAGACCAAGGCTATTCTGGTCCGTAATTTCTAAGAAAGGAGTTCAATGCTAATGCCTGATGAGGCATCCAATAAAGTACTTCCCAAGGCCTATGATTTCCGTGACGTAGAACCGCACTGGTATAAAGAGTGGACAGAGAAAGGTCTATTCTCGGCCACGTTTGACCCTGAGCGCCCATACTTCTCTATGGTGATACCGCCTCCCAATGTCACGGGTGTACTGCATATCGGCCACGCCCTTAACAATACTCTTCAGGATATCCTTGTTCGATATAAGAGGATGGATGGATATAACACCCTTTGGGTCCCCGGAACAGATCATGCCGGTATTGCCACACAGATTGTGGTGGAGCGCCGTCTGGATGCAGAAGGTCAGTCCCGCCACGACTTCGGACGAGAGAAGTTCATAGAGAAGGTCTGGGAATGGAAGGCCTCAAGCGGCGGCAGAATCATCGAGCAACTAAAGGGCCTTGGCTGTTCCTGTGACTGGTCAAGGGAAAGATTTACAATGGATAAGGGCCTTTCAAGGGCTGTAAGAGAGGTCTTTGTACGCCTGTATGAAGAGGGCCTTATATACAGGGGGAATTATATAATCAACTGGTGCCCGAGGTGCCATACTGCTCTTGCCGACATTGAGGTGGAGCACGAACAGACAGAAGGACGCCTGTGGTATATGCGCTATCCGCTTGCTGAAAAAGCAAAGGAAATCACCAAATTCATAACCGTTGCCACCACAAGACCGGAGACCATGCTTGGAGATACGGCAGTGGCTGTCCATCCGGAAGACCCCCGTTACAAGGATTTTATCGGCCAAGACCTTATGCTCCCGTTGTTAAACAGGCGCATACCGGTGGTTGCAGATGCGGCGGTAGAGCCTGAGTTTGGTACAGGTGCAGTAAAGGTCACCCCTGCCCACGACCTGAACGACTTTGAGATAGCAAGAAGACAGGGGCTCCAATCCATCAATATCTTTGATGAAAACGCAATACTCACTGAAGCTGCCGGCCAATATGCCGGTCTTGACCGCTATGAGGCCAGGAAGCAGGTCATTGTTGACCTGAAGAAACAAGGCCTGCTGGAAAAGGAAGAGGCTTACGATTTGGCAGTGGGCATATGTTATCGTTGCAAGACAGTGGTGGAACCCAGACTTTCAAAACAGTGGTTTGTAAAGGTTGCGCCCCTGGCGGAACCTGCCCTCAAGGCAGTGAAGGATAAGCAGACCATTCTGGTCCCGGCCTCCTGGGAAAGGACATATGATGAGTGGATGGCCAATATCCGGGACTGGTGCATATCCCGTCAGATCTGGTGGGGGCACCGTATCCCGGCCTGGACCTGCGCAGCCTGCAGCGAGGTCATTGTGGTAAGGGAGGAACCCAAGGCATGTCCCAAGTGCGGGAACACGGACCTTGAGCAGGAAAGCGATGTACTTGATACCTGGTTCAGCTCAGCCATCTGGCCCTTCTCTACCTTGGGATGGCCTGACAAGACCCCTGAACTTAAGACTTTTTATCCCACGTCAGTACTTATAACAAGCTTTGACATCCTGTTCTTCTGGGTGGCCAGGATGATGATGATGGGCCTTCACTTTATGGGGGATGTCCCGTTTAAGCATGTATATCTACATGCCCTTATCAGGGACATCGAGGGAAAAAAGATGAGCAAGTCAAAGGGGAATGTAATTGATCCTTTGACCATCATGGAGAAATACGGAACCGATGCGGTACGCTTCACTCTGGCGGCCTTTGCAGCCCAGGGCAGAGACATAAAGCTGGCAGAAGAGAGGATCGAGGGTTACCGCCACTTTGTCAACAAAATCTGGAACGCAGCCCGATTTGTACTTCTTAATCTGAAAACCGGTGAAGATGCCGTGGCCGGGCCTCCTGAGCCTGATTCTTTTTCCAATCCATCAGAAAGGTGGATACTCTCACGCCTCAACCAGGTGACCGGCACTGTTCGGAAGGCCCTGGATGAATTTGACTTTGATGTTGCTGCAAAAGAACTATATCAATTTTTCTGGCATGAGTACTGCGACTGGTATCTTGAGCTTGCAAAGCCCGCACTTACCGGAGCTGAACCTGATCGACAGGACGCAGCCAGATGGGTAACACTCACTGTGCTTGATCACAGCCTCAGGCTCTTTCATCCCTTTATGCCCTTTGTGACAGAGGAACTCTGGCACCATCTGCCGGGGCAAAGAGATCACATCATGGTCTCCCCCTTCCCCAAGCATGTTGATGCCTGGAGCGATGTTCAGGCAGAAGACATAATCAAACATGTTATGGAGGTGGTAAGCTCTATCCGAAACGCAAGATCTGAGCTTGGAATACACCCTGGGGCCAAAATCATTATCATCGCCCTGCCACACTCTGAGAAGGCCTACGATTTTCTGGATTCTCAGGAAAAGGCCATAAATACTCTTGCCGGGGTGGAGACCCTGAACCTCCTAAAAGAAGGAGAACCACGTCCTGAAGGTGCAGCTACGGTCATACTTGAAGACCTTGAGATTTTCATACCTCTTGAGGGATTTGTGGATATTGAGGAAGAACTTCGAAAGCTTACCAAAGAGGAAAAAAAGCTTGGCAAGGAGCTTGCCAAGACAGAGGCCAAGCTCAAGAATGAAAATTTCCTTTCCAAGGCACCTCAGGAGATTGTGCAAAAGGAGCGCGACAAGGTCAATAAGTTCCAGACCAAATTGAAAAAAATTGTCTCTCACAAAGAGACCCTTGAAGGTATACTTAGTGTCTGAACGAAAAGGCCGTTCAGACACAATTTTGAATTCTAAATTTTGAATTTTGAATTTAAAAAAACAGGAGCTAGATAATGGCTTCACGCATTTATCCGCCCCACCGTTTTTTATACAGTCAGCAGGTATCCGCAGCTCTGGCAGAGGACCTTGAACACGGTGACATAACCACCGACGCCATAGTGCCCCCAGAGACCTTTGGCTCAGCCGTTATTGTTGCAAAGGAAACCACCATAGTAGCAGGGACATTTGTGGCCCAAGAGGCCTTTATGCAAATGGACCCGGACATCCGGTTTGAAAAAATAAGGGAAGAGGGCTCAGGGGTCTCCAGCGGCGAGGTGGTCATGGGGCTTTACGGAAAGCTTGCCGCTATTCTCCAGGCAGAACGGGTGGCACTCAATTTTCTTCAACGCCTGTGTGGAATTGCCACCCTTACCAGAGATTTTGTCAAGGAGCTCTCAGGCCTTCCCTGTAGATTGGTGGACACAAGAAAGACTACACCCGGAATAAGACTACTTCAGAAGTATGCAGTAAGGGTAGGAGGAGGCCATAACCATCGCCATGGTCTCTCAGACGGCCTTCTTATAAAAGATAATCACATCACAGCATGCGGTTCTATAAAAGAGAGCGTAATCCGGGCCAGGTCCAAGGCACCGCATACACTTTTACTGGAAATAGAGGTTACAGGAATTGAAGAGCTTGAGGAGGCCATAGAGGCCGGGGCGGATGCAGTGCTCCTGGATAACATGGACCCGGCAACACTCAAGGATGCCGTATCCCTTGCAAGGAGGCTCAAACCCCGGATAATCCTTGAGGCATCAGGTGGAATACACCTTGAAAATGTTCGGGAAATCGCCCAAACCGGGGTGGACATAGTTTCAGTAGGACTGCTTACCCACTCTGCCAGGGCGAGTGATTTGAGCCTCAGCATCCT
>CBETWD010000221.1:0-3772 GCA_965539945.1 uncultured bacterium | reverse complement strand
GTCAGGGCGGCAGACCGATAATCATTAAACTAATAGCTAACCGCTAAAGGCTAATAGCTCAATTCCGATAATTCTGGGAAGGCATATATCAATGATACATGGTCACGGTGGGGATATTTATTCCCTGGCAAGGGAACTGGGAAGGTCCCCAGGCAATATTCTCGATTTCAGCAGTAATGTCAGCCCGCTTCCTCTGCCTGAAGGTCTCAGGGATTTACTGATATTACACCTGGATGAGATTTGCTGTCTGCCGGAGGTGGACAGTTTAGGACTTCGGGAGGCCCTGTCCAAGAGATACGGGCTGTCTTCAGAGCAGTTCCTTGTCGGAGGGGGGACGACGGAGTGGATCTACGGCCTTCCCAGTATTTTGAAGCCTGATAAGGTTGTGGTCCCGTTGCCCACCTATTCAGACTATGCCGATGCGGCAAAATCGGCCTCGTGTCGTATTGAGACCCTGGGTCCCTGGCCCAATGCAGAACCAACAGCCAATGCAGAGATCCTCGAGTCGCTCTCACAGGCTGCCAAAGGCCGTTCTCTGGTATATATCTGCAATCCGAATAATCCTACAGGACGCTTTATCTCTACAAAGGAGTTGCGGCAACTCATATCCCTTCGCAGGGAAGCTACATGGGTGGTAGATGAATCCTATGCACCATTTGTGGCCCCTGACATTGAAAGTTCACTGATTTCAGAAGAGTTCCCGCCAAACCTCGTGGTGCTCCGTTCCTTCTCTAAGATTTACAGGGTGCCGGGCCTCAGGTTGGGCTACGCAGTGTGTGCAAGCGATCTGATCGAAGTGCTGGCCTCTGGTGCCAGGCCTTGGGCAGTAAGCCGTCTTGCACAGATTGCAGGTGAATATCTTGTTGATCAAATAGATTATGAGCAGGAGGTAAGGGACTACTGTAAGAAAGAAAAGGCCCGTCTTTTATCGAATCTTGCTGAATTTTCTCTGTTAAGGCCCATAGATGGCACTACCCACTTTATGTTGTTTCAGGTCCTGTCGCCATGGACAGCCAATTACGTCACAAAAAACCTCAGGGAGAATGGCATTCTCATCAGGGACTGCGCGAATTTTGTAGGTATTGAAGGTGAGTGCATCAGAATCAGTCTCAGATCCGGTTCAGAAAACGACTCCCTTATAAATTCCCTAACCCGGATAAACCGGAATAGTGCCTAAAGTGAACTAAAGTTTGAAGTGCCTAAAGTTAAGGTATCGCTTTGCTCCATCTATTTATACCTAAGTTGAGCGATTAGCTGTCTTGTCAGGGCGGCAGACCGACTTGAACGAATAAGGATAGATTGTGTGAGTGAAACGAACCACGATCTTATCCGGTTGTTGAACAAGCCCGGCGTTGCCTGTGGTGTCTGTATATAAGGAAATATCTTTTTTTTAATACCACATTCTGTGACCACTATTTTCATGGCTTTTTGTGTACCTCCTCTGTCCATATGAGTTGTAGCCTGTTGAATTCTTTTAAGAGATCCGGTTGCATTAGGAAATATCAACTTTGGATGACGGTGCTTTTTCCAGAGTGCACGCAATCCCTCATAAGTGAGATCAGGTAATGGTACCAACCGATCTTTATGTCCTTTCCCACGGCGGATATGAACTCGTTTGCGCTCGGCATCAATATCACCGACTTGAAGAGATAAGGCTTCTTCTAAACGAAGTCCCATTGAGTAGGTGGTTAATAAAAAAACACGATAGCGTAGTTTTCGTGTTGTCCCAATGAGTTGCTCTATTTCAACAGGGGTAAGAATATCAGGTATTGTATGGATCTTTGGAGGCTTTATAATATTAAGCCATTGCCAATCAAGTTTGAGTACATGCTTCCAAAAGAATTGCAGGCCATTTCGATCCACTTTGACTGTGCTCCATGAGTGGCTATCGACCAGCTCTCCAAAATAGATTTCTAATTGTTCAGTGGTCAATTGATCGGGGCAGCAATCAAAATGTTCACTGATTCGGCGGACAGCCCGAGAGTATGCATCAATGGTTTTCTGACTTTTGCCCTGAAGTTTGAGTAATCTCAGGTGACGTTGATAGAGTTTCTTAAATCGACTTACTTCTGTTGGCTTCATGGTATATACTCCTTTTTTATAAATGCCCTGAATTGAACCGATAAGGGGGAGTATACACTATCTCTGATTTTTCCCGCCGCGTAGCGGCTTCGTTCAACAATCAAATTCAGACGACGGGAAAGAAGCGCGGCGGCGCTACGCGGGTAAGCATGTGTCCCGCGCCTGATCCGCACCCGTTATGCAGCATTTAGATTCGTAAAAGGAAGGAGGTTACCAAGTGACGGTACGAAAGAAGAGACAGAAGCGCGATATTGAGAAGAACTATCCCACGAAGCAGTTCGTTGCCAAGCTGCGTCGCCTAGCTGACTGCATTGAGCAGGGAAAACGCTTTCGAATTCAAATGGCAGGAGAACGAATTTCCATACCACCTAATGCCATTATAAATATCGAGCATGAGCGCGGAGACTCGGAGGAAGAAGTCGAGTTTCAGCTCAAGTGGTCGCTTGACCAGAGGAGTTGCACATAATGAGGAAGACGATTCACAACGGGATGATTGTTCTGACACGAAAACCTGACAAGTTTTAAGGAGGTGTAGTCATGTATTGCCCTGGGATAGGGGGATAGGGGACGCTGTGTCTGCATGAACTTGACGGCTGCAATAAGATTGGGCATAAAGTATTTTTATGTCCAGATAAGCCAGACCGGATGCCTCTGGAACACTTCATCATGTAATGGGACGTGGGATTGAAGGGACAAAGATCTTTAAGTTCATTCAGCCACAGCGTCCCTTAGATACTCAACAGATCTCATCAATTAACAAAATCGAGGTGGTTTTATTTCTGAAGTCATCCGGGAGGGGGAGATGGCGCGACCGTTACGGATTCAATTTCCCGTGGCGTTTTATTATGTGACATCTTACGGAAATGAGCGGAAGGATATTTTCAAGAGTCGGTGGGACCGGGACGGGCTGATTGAAGGCCTGAAGGAGGCTTTGCAGAACTGAAAAGAGGGCCGCCTGCTTCTCAACTGTACACCTGGTGAGCTAAAATTGCTAAAATGTCACTTTGATTTGCACGGTGATTTCGTGAAGCATATATTTATGAAAACCTTGAAACTGCTGCCGGCTTTTGTCCTGATGGGATTGATTTTGTCGAACTGTTCTAATGATAAAGACTGGCGCACCGCCAGTCGCGAACCTGCGGGAATCGCGCCTGACCCTTCCGTCACAAATGAAGCGGTTCTGCACGTCTACGGTGCCAATGCCTGGGGCTGGCGTGGCTGGTTTGCCATTCACACATGGATCGCAGCCAAGCGAACCGGCGAAGCCTCCTATACGGTGTACGACGTGGTCGGTTGGCGCGGTTATCGCGGCCAGCCGGTCCTGAGGATTACCCAGGACGTCCCCGACCGCTACTGGTACGGCGAGAAACCCCGGATTCTCAAAGAGCATAGGGGAACTGGAGTCGACGAACTGATTGATGCCGTCGACAAGGCTGCCCATGCTTACCCCTGGAAAACGACCTACAAGGCCTTTCCGGGTCCCAACAGCAACACCTTCACCACCTGGATCGCCAAGCAGGTGCCGGAACTGGAGCTGGACCTCCCCTTTTCTGCCATCGGCAGCAGTTACGTGGACTAGGGGGGACCCATTGGGATCAGCTCTCAACACTTAATCAGATGAGAAGGAACAGCATAGTTGGAAACTTTCACGGTGCTTAAAGAATTGACGGAAAATCCGCATTATAAAGAG
>CBETWD010000220.1:0-3786 GCA_965539945.1 uncultured bacterium | reverse complement strand
AAACTGATTTAAATTCAAAATTCAAAATTTAGCATTCAAAATTGTGTCTGAACGGTCTTTTCGTTCAGACAGTAAATAGATACTTTTGATTAAGGGATCTTTTTTCAAATGAGTCTTCTAACAGTCATAAAGGCCGCGCTTTCATTTACCGGGAAGCAGATTTTTAATGAGATCGGGTTTCAGGTGGAACCGAGAGACCGTATAGGCCTGGTGGGCCCGAACGGATCAGGGAAGACCACTTTGCTCCGTCTCATCATTGGAGAGGTTGCCCTTGACAGCGGAGAAGTCAGAGTAGCAAAAGGGGCCAGGGTCGGATACCTGCCCCAGGATGTCCAGGAAACCTTGTCAGGGCCTCTCTTGCAGTCTGTTGTTGAATCTGTTCCAGGCCGAGTACAACTGGAAAATGAGCTTAGAAGGGCGGAAGCATCCCTTAAAGATGTGTCTTCCAAACAGGACCAGACAAGAGCTGCAAAAAAGCTTGCGGAAATCCTTCAGGAGATCAACCGGCTTGACATGGAGTATCCGCGTCATGCGGCGGAAAGGATCCTGTCGGGGCTTGGGTTTGTCGCGTCTGATTTTGACAGATCTGTTTCTTCTCTGAGCGGTGGATGGAAAATGAGAGCAGCCCTTGCCAGCCTTCTTTACCAGAGACCTGATCTTCTCCTCCTGGATGAGCCGACCAATCATCTTGATATTCCTTCCGTGCATTGGCTTGAGCGGTTTCTGCAGGACTTTGACGGTGCCATGATTCTTGTGTCCCATGACAGGGAGTTCCTTAACCGGCAGATCCATCGCATTATCAGCTTTGGGCCTGATGGGATAAGATCTTACAGCGGCGATTATGACTTTTTCGTAAAGGCCAGTGAGGAGGAGCGTAAAACCCTGGAGGCAAATTCCAGAAAGCAGGAACAAAAAGTCAAACAGGCGGAGAAATTTATTCAAAGATTTCGCGCTAAGGCCAGCAAGGCGAGACAGGCACAGAGCAAGATCAAATTGCTCAAAAAAATGGAACTGGTCAAGGGCTTCCATAGAGAGAAGACGACTCATTTTTCTTTCCCCGAGGTTCCCCGGAGTGGAGGAGTTGTTGTATCAATCAAGGGTATGGCAAAGGGGTTTGATGAAAAGCCTTTGTATAAAGACATTAATTTGACCGTGTTGCGGGGAGAAAGGATAGCCATTATAGGGGCAAATGGATGCGGCAAGACAACCTTGCTCAGGATGGTGGCTGGTGAAATAGAACCGGATGAGGGGAAGATATCGCTGGGGCATGCGGTCAGTATGGGCTATTTTGCACAGCATCACTCAGACATGCTTGACCTTCAAAAGACAGTGATCCAGGAAGTGTATAGGGTCGTCCCGGATGAAAGCATCGGTTTTGTAAGAGGGGTCTGTGGGGCCTTCCTTTTCTCAGGGCAGGACGTGGACAAGGCTATAGGTGTCCTTTCCGGGGGTGAAAAAGCCCGTGTCTCGCTTGCAAAACTTCTTGTCAAGCCTGGAAATCTTATGGTGATGGATGAGCCGACCAATCATCTGGATATTTCATCTTCAGAGGCATTGATCAATGCGCTCTCCGAATACAACGGCACCCTGCTATTTGTTTCGCACAACCAGTCATTTATCAAAAGGCTGGCAACAAAGATCTGGGATATTAGGGGAGGCGAGATAATAGAGTACCCAGGAAATTTGACAGAATATTTTTGCCATATTGCCATGACGGAAGATGAATTGGCGAATTCTTCCGGCCGGGAATACACGCATGAGGAAACAGGGAAAAACAAGGCGTTAGTCAAAAAGGCGCCGGATCGAAAAAAAGAAAAAAGGGAAAAGGCGGAAAAACGGCAACTAATATACAATACCCTGAAACCGCTCCTGACTGAAGTGGAACGGCTGGAAGGACGAATCGCTGAACTTGAAGTAAGACAGAAAGAGTTGGAGAAATTGCTTGCAGATCCGGATATTTTTGGTGATAAAAACAGAGGTGTCCCGCTCCTTAGCGAATACAGAGCACTCAGGGAAGAGCAGGATGAGTTGCTCCTGAAATGGGAGCAGGGTCAGGACAAACTGGAAATAACAAGAAAAGAGCTGGGGGCGGGTGATAGATGAGTGTGAACGGTTATACATCATGAATACGGTTCGAATAGGTTTCGGCTATGATGTACACAGGCTTGTGAGCGGACGCTCTCTTATCTTGGGGGGCGTAAAGATCCCCCATCCTTATGGCCTTCTTGGTCACTCTGATGCAGATGTCATAACACATGCCCTGTGTGATGCGATCCTTGGGGCTGCCGCCCTGGGCGACTTGGGACGGCATTTCCCGGACAGTGATCCGCGCTATGCAGGAATTTCAAGCATAAAGCTCCTGGAAGAGGTAATTCAAAAAATAGCATCTTCCGGCTGGAAATTGGGAAATGCCGATATCACCCTGGTGGCCCAGGCCCCTAAAATCGCTCCTTTTGTTACTGAGATGGAGAAAAATATCTCTAAGGCCTGCAAAGTATCTGCGGATCAGATCAACATCAAGGCCACTACCACCGAAGGACTTGGATTTACAGGGACCGGTGAGGGTATGGCTGCTTATGCGGTTGTGACAATTCTCAGGACTTTTGCAGTGTAATTTTCCTTTTTTAGGCATCCTTCTGTAGTTTACATTTTTCGAGGTTGGTTCTTTAGGCATCTATTTTGAATATCGAACCGCAGAACAAGGAACTGCAGAATTTCGAAGGTGTTATTTCGATATTCGATATTTCTTGTTCGATATTCTGCGGTTCAAAAAAATAAAAAGTGTAAATCACTTTTGGCTTACTATGAACGATGCCCTTTTGGGCCATGATCATCGTTTGGGCCACTTGAACTGACATTTGAATATCGAATATCGAACAAGGAATCTCGAATCATGAAGGATTCTAAGGTCATTCACTTCGACATTCATAATTCCTTGTTCGATATTCTGCGGTTTAACATCGTATTGGCCGAAACAATGATCAAGGCCCCCTTTTTAAAATAGCGCCTGAAAGATCATAGGGCCCGGCCAGTTTGTTTCCGGTCCTGTCGTATAGTTGGGAATCCTTGATTGAGATCTCTCCTGCGGCAAGGGACCTTATGGTCTGGACGATGAGCGGAAGCTCTTTTTTTACTCCCTCATTGCGGATTTTGGCAAAAAGCGGTTGTGATTCTCCAAATGATTCCTTTATCTCCTCGAGGCTTGATCTTTGAAGCTCATGCTCAAACTGCTCCCACAGGGGATCCCAGGCACCTCCCTGTATGGAAAAAGAGCAATAGGTAACAGCAGGCCCTTTGTCCAGCTCAGGAGTCACAAGGTGCATCATGACTCCGGTTTTGTCGGTTTTCTGATCCAGCAACTGCCAGATTACCTCCTGCCAGGTGCCGGCAGGGCCTCCGGGGGCCGCGGGATGGAGGTTGATAATTGAGAGTTTCCGGCAGACTTCCGGGCTGACTACCCACATATAGCCTGCGAGTACCACCACCTGGGCCGGAAAACCTTTAACCTTATTAATAAGGATTTCTTTGTGATAGGTCTGTCTCCATGCGTCACGATCCTGTTTCCTGAGATCCGGGCGAAAACGCACTGCTGAAAGACTGACCACAGGGATACCATGGTCTGCAGCCATTTTTACCAACCTGTCACTGAACTCGCTTTCGCCGGGTTCCCTTGAAGAAAATACATATGAGATTTCTCCGGGGATGATCCCATTGTTAATGGCGTTGTGAACAGTCTCAAACAGATCAATGGCCGCCTGGTCCCTACCCGTAGTCCACCACCCGAAA
>CBETWD010000219.1:0-3841 GCA_965539945.1 uncultured bacterium | reverse complement strand
ATTCAGCATTGTCTATAAAGGGATACATCTGGAGCATTTTGAGCGGAATCCTGTTTCAGAACTTTTGTAGTGTAATCATTTCTGTGTTGGATTAATTGAAACGCCCTCAGTTATTTGACTATTTCGGGCTCTCTCCTCGCTGAACTTTTGCAGATAAGATTTTCTCACACTGTTCCAAAACTCTATCACCTCTTTCGATGCATAGTCCGGGAAAGTCCATGGTAAGGGCACAAAAGAATCTTTCCGGTATACGAACGTCAGATCTGCAAATACGCCCTGGCCAAGATAAATCCGGTGGGGATAATTCTTGCCTGTGGCAAGCACAAGACGTTCAGCAGTTAAAATGCCCGGATCAATATTTGCTCGCCTTTTTCCTTCTGTACTAAATTCCTGTTCCAGCTTATTAGTGGTGTGCTTAATTTCGGCTAAAGCATCTTGAAACACCAATTCTGTAAAACTCATGAATATCCTCTTGAGGCCGTTCCCAAACTCCGGCTCATAGTAGGAAGTCCGGTCGAACGGAATGACCGGACTCTTAAAATCAGCAGTACCGTATGCACCACACAGGGCATCAGCCACTCTGTTTATGAGCCCTTTTTGCTGAGAAAATATACTACAAACCAGCTTAGCCGGCAGCGGAGAATGTAATATGCTCATTATCCGAATTCTGCTGAATGCTACTCTCCCCTTTAGTAACCGTTCACGGGTTCAGGGTTCACCGTTCAGGGTTACCTTTCTTCCGTTGACCTTACGACTTAGATCTCGGGCCAAGTGCCATGCCCCCAATATCCTCAAAATTAGGGGGGTATGACATATGCTCCCCTTATTCTATTCTCATGCCTTCCCCATTCAGAACTCACGAATCAACGGTTCAATTTTTTGGTAACCCCTGAACCTCTTAACCTTTGAACCCGTGAACGGTTACCCCCATTTATTTCTCTAAAATTTCCATAATCTCTTCAGCAGTCACAGTAGCAGTTCCGATCTTTCCAACAACTACACCCGCGGCAATATTTGCTAAATAAGCTGCTTCAGGGAAAGTGAGCCCATTGACTATTCCCAGGGCCATGGCCGCTACGACCGTATCTCCTGCACCGGTGACGTCAAAGACCTCACGTGCCATAGTCGGCACTGTAAATAATCCGTTTTCCCTTTGCCAGAGGGCCATGCCGTGCGATCCTCGGGTAATGAGTACCGCCTCTGTTCCCAATCTTCCCTGAATTTCTTGTGCAGCCTGACTTAGGCTCTCCGTATCCTTGATCTCAAGACCTGCCATTGCCTCTGCCTCTTGCCGATTAGGGGTCACCAGTGTCACTCCATGGTAGAGGTAACTATGGGCAGGCTTGGGATCTACTAAAAGGGGAATGCCTCTCTCGCCTGAGATCTTCCTTAATTCATCCATGAAGCGAGCCGAAACCACACCTTTGGCATAGTCAGATACAATAATTCCGTCAATTCCAGGAGCCAGTCTCTCAAAGGCCTCGACCAGGGCCTTTATTGATGATTCGTTTAAGGAGTTATTATTCTCCCTGTCAACCCTCACTACCTGCTGACCCCTGGCGATTATCCTGGTCTTGATCGTGGTAGGGCGTATGCCGTCAACAACAGCGGTCGCATCTATACCCCCGGACCTGGCAAGCTCCCTGAGGTTCTCGCCCATGGCATCTTTCCCGACTACGCCACCAAGGATTACAGGACTGCCCATGGCCCTGAGGTTATTTGCCACATTTGCCGCACCACCAAGGAGCATGGTCTCCTTCTGGACTTCCACCACAGGGACCGGCGCCTCAGGAGATATCCTCGACACATCACCCCAAACAAACTGGTCAAGCATGATATCTCCCGCCACCAGCAGGCAAGAGGAGTCAAATCGACGAACGGCTTCCTTAAGTCTTTTTATGCGATCATTCATTTTTTTGATAGAGGTTCAACAGAGGTTCAAAGGTTCAAGGTTGCTTTTTTTTCGATGAATTTACGAGTTAGCTCAGAATCTCTGTAACCCTTGACCCCTTAACGGTTACTTTCTGTTTACGGTATAAGGTTTAGCCTCATCTATCAGCATTACGGGGATACCTTCCCGTATCTCGTACAGCAGACCACAGCTCTCACAAATCAGCCCATCTTCGTTTTCAGTAAGCTTTACCTCACCCTTACACTTGGGACACGCAAGAATATTCAACAGTTCGGGACTAATGGGCTTGCTCATAACCTACCTCCAATCACCAAATCACTCAATCACCAAATCACCCAATTCTTCCAATTCTTCCAATTCTTCCAACCGCCTCGATCACCTGCTCAGGGGAAATATCCATCATGCATTTCGGGTCGGGACAATGACGTTTAAAACAGGGACTGCATGAAAGCCCCAATCTAATGACTTGTTGTTCCCTGCCAAAAGGGCCTGTCCTCCATGGAGCCGTGGGTCCGAACAGGGCAACCAGAGGGGCTCCGGCTGCGACCGCCAGATGCATGGGGCCTGTATCGGTACTTACCACAGCCCCTACCCTCTGGTACAAAGCAGCAAGGGTCCTGAGGCTGGTTAGCCCTGTAAAATCAATAACAGGATGCTTTGCGAACATTGCAATATTAGAAGCAAGGCCCTTATCGCCCGGCCCTCCAACTATAATGGGGACCATATCCCAGCGCTCGAAACAACTGTCTGCTACTTCTGCAAATCCCTTTGGTGCCCATCTCTTTGTTTCCCACGTGGCTCCAGGATTAAGGCAAAGTATGCGGCAATCTCCCGCACCTGCTTCCTTCAACAGTCGGTCTACCTTCTCCGTATCAGCCTTCCCAATGGCTAAGGGAAACTCAGGCTCCTTAATATCTGCATCCAGATGAGCGGCCAGCCTGAGATAGCGGAGCACAGCATGCTCGTCAGGATCATAGCGGGGAAGCTTGTCCGTCAGAAACATAGAACTCCCCTCTCTCCCTTCTGCAAAACCAAGCTTGCATGCCCCTCGCGAAAGTCCGGTCAAGACACCGCTTTTCAGCAGACCCTGGAAGTCTATCACAACATCGTATCTTTTGCTGCGAAGGTGACCAATAAAACTCCTAGCCTCTTTAATCAACCTTGGCCACTGTCTCAGGTTGCCGCCTAGTTTTCCGAACCTGCGCCTGGGGTAGATTATTACTTCATTCAGCATAGGATGAGAGCGAAGCAGGTCAGAGGCTGCTTCATCCACCAGCCAGCTTAGATGTGCATCAGGGTATCTCTTGCGCAAAGCGGCAAGGGCAGGAAGTGTATGTACTACATCTCCTATAGCGCTGAGTTTTACCAACAGTATTCGCATATCCATGTACAGGCATCAAATAGATCAGATGCAATGTGGGGCAACCGCTCCTTCTGGTCCGGCAAGAGCCGTGAATGGGTCTCCTTTCCATAGCCGGTCAAGACAAGTACGGGCTTTGCCCCCACACGCCAGGCAATCTCCAAATCTCGAATACTGTCTCCCACTACAAAAGATTCCTCCGGAACTATGTCTAATTCCTTGATGGCAAGATCTACCATGCCTTGGGATGGCTTACGACAACCACACTTTACCCTGTATTCTCCTTTCCCTTCAGTTGGATGATGCGGACAGTAATACCACCTGTCCACATAGGCATTACTTTTAGAAAGACGCCTTGCCATCTCTTCATGTACCTTTCTGACAAAAATCTCGTCGAAGAAGCCTCTGGCTACCCCGGATTGATTGGTTATTACAGCGACTTTATAGCCGGACTCATTGAGGAGACGAATACCCGAACCTGCCCCTTCTATCAAGACAAGATCCTCCATCCGGCGCAGATAACCGACTTCTTCATTGATTGTCCCGTCTCTGTCGAGAAATACTGCTCT
>CBETWD010000218.1:0-3856 GCA_965539945.1 uncultured bacterium | reverse complement strand
CGCCTCGCATCTGCAGCACCCTGTAAACGCTCACAGTTCCGTGGGTTAAGGAGCACTTTAAGTGGAATCAGTAGATTTTTTAATATGTGGTGAAACTCTCATATCTCATCCGAATGATTCCCCAATCCCCGGGGGAGCTGTTGCAGTAAAAGGCGATACTATAGTTGCAGCCGGTCCTTTGCCTGAACTTTCAAAAAGTTTTGTTGCAAATAAAACCATTAACAGGCCCTTCGGACTCATACTTCCGGGGCTTATGAATTCCCATACCCATGCTGCCATGGTCCTTTTCAGGGGCCTTGCTGATGACCTCCCTCTTAAAACATGGCTGGAGGACCACATTTTTCCTGCTGAGGCCAGGCTGACCTCAGAACTTGTGGCCCTCGGGACTGAACTCGCCTGTGCAGAAATGATACGGTGCGGAACCACAGGTTTTGTGGACATGTACCTGTTCGAAGACAGTGTTGCCTCGGTGGCTGACAGGGTAGGGCTCAGGGCCTGGCTTGGAGAAGGAGTGTTTGATTTTCCGTCACCATCGTTTTCCTCCGGGGAAGAAGCCCTTAAAGAGACGGAACGCTTGATGGACAAATGGAAGGGGCATCCGAGGATCACCATAACCGTAGACCCTCATACGCCCTATACCTGCAGACCTGAACTGCTCCGGCACTCACAGAAGTTGGCAGAGGCCAGGGACGCGCTGATAGTAATCCATCTTGCCGAGACAGAATGGGAAGACGCGGAGATCCGAAGACTCTGTGGGGTTTCTCCGGTAAAGCATCTGGACAGGCTCGGCCTTCTTGGAGACCGGCTGCTTGCCATCCACTGCGTGAGCTTGAGTGAAGAGGACATATCGCTTCTGGCCCGGAGAGATGTCCGTGTGGTTCATTGTCCGGAGAGCAACCTCAAGCTGGCCTCCGGAGTTGCCCCTGTGCCCGAACTCCTTGAGGCCGGTGTGACAGTAGCTTTGGGGACGGACGGAGCTGCCAGCAACAATGACCTTGATCTTATGAGTGAGATGGACACTGCCGCAAAGCTACATAAGGGCATTAGAAAAGATCCAACCTTGATATCTGCCCCTGAGGCCTTTTCCATGGCTACTACCTGGGCGGCAAAGGCCCTGCACAGAGAGGACATTGGATGTCTGCGTGAAGGTTCCAAGGCAGACCTGGTGGTGGTGGACATGAATCAGGTTCACCTCCGGCCTTGCTACAATCCTGTATCCCACCTGGTCTATGTGGCAAGGAGCGGAGACGTACAGGACGTAATGGTGGCAGGACGTATGCTTATGGAAGACAGGGTGCTTACTACTATTGACGAGGGAAGATTGATTGAGAGCCTTTCAAGGGCCGTGAGAGAGCTGGACCTATGAGCGCTAAGGTATTTTTGCAACGGATGGACTGCTGAAAAGATGAACATCGAACATCGAACGTCCAACATCGAATGTTGAATAGGGAAAAAGGACTTTATCCATACGTTTCGTATCTTATTAAAAGAACTTAGGGAGACCCTATAGATGGTTAAAACTCATTCAGCGTGTACCGTTGAATGTTCGGTATTGGATATTTGTTTTTAATTCGACGTTGGACGTTCGATGTTCGATGTTCGACGTTCATCTTTTAATGTAACCTGTGAACGTTTACAAAACAACTCAGCGTTTATGGCAACAGGGCAAATGCCTTTTCTACTGCCTCTTTTGCCGATTTGACATAATGGACGTCTGAAAGGCGTTTCCAGGTCTTCAGACCTACAACAGGCTTCCACATCTTGAGCGCCAGGGCTATTTCCGACAGGGTGCCATGGGAGCCTGATATGGCTATCAGTACGTCACAACTCCTGACGAGTATGACGTTTCTTGCGTGTCCCATGCCCGTGACCACAGGAATCCGGATGTACGGATTGGCGTCAGTGGCCTTGACTCCGGGAAGAATACCAACAGTGATACCTCCTGCTTCAACGGCCCCCTTGGCTGATGCCTCCATTACCCCGCCAAGGCCGCCGCAATAAAGGATGGCCTTATATTCAGCAACTCTGCGGCCGACTTCTTCTGCCAGTGCACTTATTTTCGGATCACACAGACCCGCCCCGATAATTCCAACTTTTGTCATTTTAACCTAAATTGAGCGATTAGCCTTTAGCGGTTAGCTATTAGCTTAATGATTACAGGATGTTTTACTATTACAAACTTTTACCCTGTTGAATGCAGCTTCGCTGCCCCCTTTGGGGATTCAACAGGGTGAACCCGTTGAGTGTTATTTCTAATTAACGTAATGCTCTGATTTTTCAAAGCTAAACGCTAATGGCTAACAGCTAAACGCTTAACTTGGGTTCCAACCATGATCTCCCACAAGTTTCACAAAGCGGACACCACCCATATCTTCCTGATGGATTTTACCGCTGGACTTGGTAACCTTTATAAGTACCTGCGAGTATTCATCTCCAACAGGAATGATCAAAACGCCTGGGTCATTAAGCTGATCGATAAGTGGCTGAGGCACTGAGGGAGAACCTGCGGTTACGATTATGGCGTCAAAAGGTGCCTCACTCTGCCACCCCCATGTGCCGTCGTCTAACTTGAGCATAATATTTGTGTATTTAAGTTTTTCCAGGATCTTTCTGGCCCCCGGGAGCAAAGCATGGATACGTTCCACGCTGTACACAACCCTGGCAAGCTCAGCCAGAATAGCTGCCTGATAGCCCGAACCTGTTCCCACCTCCAGCACTTTTTCATCACCCTTTAGTCCTAACTGCTGGGTCATGAGGGCCACGATATAGGGTTGGGAGATTGTCTGATTACTCCCGATTGGAAGGGGAAAGTCAGCATAGGCCTGGTCCCAGAGCGCCTCGTCTACAAAGAGATGCCGAGGCACGTTGCGCATTGCCTCCAGGACACGGGGATCTTTGATTCCCCTTCGTTCAATCTGATGGGCAACCATCCTGTCCCTGGATATCCTGAATTGGTTATTGGGCTTAGCTTTGTAGGTCTCTAACATAGTAAACAGCTTTGACTACCTGTCCGGATTCCAGGACAATTTGCAGGCACTCTACTTCTTCCTTACCGAGATGACGTCCCAAAAAGGGGATGCGCTGCCAGAAGTGCCTGTGCATATCATAATAATACCATTCTTCCTGATTGGTCTGGTTTATTCTTGTTGCGTTAGGCGGACCAAGGAATTCGGATATTTCGGCCTTGGACTGGCCCTGTTTCACCAAGGAGGCGTCTACTGCAAGATATTTCTTGGGCGTGCCTGCGCAGGATGCAAGAAATAATATCAAAGTTCCGATAAGAAAAAGTGAGGGCAAATTGTTTTGTCTTATTTTCATTATGTTTTCATCTCTTAGGTGATTTTACTAAACCATATACAATGTCACGAATCTTTTCAAATAAAAAAGGAGCGTATTTATGAGATGCTCAAAATGCGGAAGAATAAGCTTTGATTATCTTGAGAATTGCTCAAATTGCGGACAGGATCTAAGAAAAATTTCTGCAGGACTTGGAGGTTTTGCAAAACCGGATACCGAACTCATGTGGTTCAACATGGATTCCAAGGCAGATAGTATCAAGACTGAGCCCGAAATTCCTATTATAGAGCAGGAAGCGGAAAATTCAATAGACCTTTCCGAAATTGATGTCTCTGACCTGGTGGATGTTTCCACCACTGATACTGATGTGAAGGAAATCGATCCCAGCGATCTTGAGACTGTGGCCGATGACAAGGGCTTTCAGCAGGCTTTGGATCAGGTCCTAAAAGATGAATGACAGGTTCCGCCCTTTATAGATAATGCTGAATGCTAAATGCTGAATGCTAAATTCAGACAAATCGAGCAAGCGGCATCGCGGGACCAGTCGGAAAAAAGATTT
>CBETWD010000217.1:0-3872 GCA_965539945.1 uncultured bacterium | reverse complement strand
ATATTTCAGGCAACCCTCTCTTCTGATGACATTCATAGTAGATCATTATAGTAAGATGGATGCTCAGTGATCAAATGTTTCTTCATTCACTTCCACCTCAAGCTCGAAAAAACTGGTACCGCAATCGTAGCATTTAACATCTATCTTATTCTCCTCCTGTAATGAAACGTAGATCTCATCACATCCGCAGGAGCATGGCGCGACTATTGACTCTTTTATAACTTCTTTAATAGAAGAATAAAACGTGGCCGGTATATCCGGATCATATACTATTTTCACTTTGTAGCCTCCAAAAAATGCGCTGAACAAGAGCAATAACTGTCAGCAAGTACGCATTGGTCACGCATCATACCAACGCGATTAGAGAATTGTAAAGGATTTTGATGCCATTTTGACAAAATATGGGGCCACGGCCCGGTATTGACATTGGAGGTGATTTCATTTCCTTATTGACAAATTTCAAAAGCTCAATTATGAGATTATTCAGTGAATCATCATTCATTAATTAATTAAAATAAGGAGGAGTATGCGGGATGAGAAGTGGAAAAGTATTATCTCTGTTGGTTGCAGTTTGTTTCGGACTGGTAATGGCAGGCGTGGCTGTAGCAACTGATAAGGGACCGGAAACCATTACCATGGAATCAAAGGTGTTCCCAAAGCACAAAAAGTCGTTGGTTACCTTAAGCCACCAGAAACATAATGTGGATTACAAGATTGCCTGTGACGACTGTCACCATGTGTATCAGGATGGCAAGAACGTGTGGAAAGAGGGGGACGAGGTCCAAAAATGTGAGGCCTGCCACAGCGAAGCCAAGGCGCCAAAGGCAAAAGAAGGCGAACCAGCGCTGAGCAAGGAAGAAAAGATCAAGAAGTACATGTACTCAGCCATTCATGCCAACTGTTCGGGTTGCCATAAGGATTTGAAGAAGGCAAACAAGGAACTGGTTATTCCGACCAAGTGCGGCGAGTGCCATCCTAAGGAAGCCAAATAGCCAAAAAAGATTAGGGTAAGTGTCTTTTTGTACCTTACCCTATTTTTTTTGTACCATGGCCATGGAATGAAAAATTAGAAGGCCTGCCGGTTCAAATCGGCAGGCCTTTTGTGTTTTTGGTCATACAAAAGGCCAATAATCCCTATGGATATCCATTACATGTTCTATTACTTGGGGGCCGGGCCCGGGATTATCCAGCCTGGAGACAGTATCACTGTCCAGAACGCTCATGCCCTTACATTCATCTAAAACCGCAAGCACGCCATCTCTAAGCCCTGTAAAGTTATAACCTCCTTCAAGGCAGAATAGTATCCGGCCCTTACAGCACGACTCTGCAAGATTGAGCAAAACCCTTGCCATATAGGCAAAGCCGTTTGCAGTGACTTCCATGCCTCCCAGAGGATCATCCCGGTAAGTATCAAACCCGGCTGAAACGAGTATGAAGTCTGGAGAAAAGGTTTTACCTATGGGCACGAGCAGGCGATTGAAAATGGCAGCAAACTCCTCATCTCCGGCACCGGGGCTCAAAGGCACATTTACAGTAAAGCCCTTTCCATCGCCTTCGCCCATTTGATCTACACTGCCGCTTCCCGGATAATAGGGATACTGGTGGGTAGAAAAGTATAATACGCTGGAATCATTATAAAAGCTGTGCTGGGTACCGTTCCCGTGATGAAGATCCCAGTCTACGATCAAGACCCGTTCACAACCAAGGACCTGTCTCGCATAATGAGCGCCAAGGGCCACATTATTAAAAATGCAAAAGCCCATGGCACGATCTTTTTCTGCATGGTGTCCCGGTGGACGTACCAAGGCAAATCCATTTTGCACATCAGGCCCGGCTATTTCATCCATGGCGGCAAAAACTCCTCCGACAGCCAGGCAAGCCGCTTCCCACGAGCCTGCGCTTGTAGCCGTATCCGGATCCAGCCGGCAAAAATCTCTGCCGACGGTCTTGGCTATCTTATCTATGTAATCACCGGTGTGATTCCATAAAAGCTCATCCCTGTCGGCTGATCTTGGGACAATGGTCTTAAACCGGCCCTTTACATCTTCCCGGTCTAAACGCTCATAAATAACCCTCAGACGATCAGGTGATTCCGGATGACCAGGGCCCTGGTCATGTTCAAGGTATTTGGGATCTCTAATTACTATTGTCGTAGCCATTTTCAGGGCAGACACTTCTTGCATCGGCAAAAACCCTCCTTGCAGGCATCGGATCGTGATTTAAAAATTATCCGATTGGTTTTACTTGTTTTTTTCCCATAAGGACACGAGGGCCTATGAAAACGGAGGGATTGGCGATTGCCGACATAATAAGGTTCAGGCCTGACCGGCGGAATTGACCATATACCACGCCTGGCGTCTATGGCCTCTCTCTGTGCAGCAAGCAGTCTCTTGCTGAAAGACGATCCTTTCTCAGAAAAACACACAAAGGCCATGCCCTCGCGAACAAGTATTTCATTGACCATTCGACCATCAGAAAGAAATACATAGGCCAACAGCCGGCCAAAGCGATCCCTCTTTTCATCATCCTGGATCAGCCTGACAAGCCTGCCCTGGACCAGTTGCCTGTTACGTTTGGTGGCTGCCCATCCCAAGGGCTCTCCTGGTTTGTCCTTGTGAGGTATCTCAGGAGAATTAATCCCTCGATAGCGCACCTTTGTTCCCTTTTTGAGGACTATTGTGTCGCCATCAATGATGTGGCGCACAAAAACGCTTTTCTCTGCAAAACAGAACTCAATGGAGGCAAGGAACCAGATGCTCACCAGAACAACTGTTATTACGGACAATCCGGCCCTTGTTCCCATGTTCAAGCCCCCCCTATTAAGGGCAATGTTGAATGCTGAATGTTGAATGGTGGAAAAAGATTTAAAAGATATATATTTTTACCTTAATTCAACATTCAACATTCAAAACTCAAAATTTATTGTAAGACGCCGTAAAGCCTCCAGATATCGCTTACGGGTCTTTTCTGCAATATCTGCGGGGAGATCAGGTCCTGGTGGCTTTTTATCCCATGAAATGGACTCCAGGTAGTCTCTCACAAACTGCTTGTCAAAACTCGGCTGTGATCTGCCTGGGCTATAGTCCTCCGCAGGCCAGAATCTGGAAGAATCAGGGGTCAAGACCTCATCAATCAGTATAAGCTCTCCGCCGGATATGCCGAGTTCAAACTTTGTATCAGCAATTATCACTCCTCTTTCTCTCGCATAGTCTGCCGCTGTTTTGTAAAGCCTGATGCTGATATCCCTGGCCTTTTCGGCAACATCTTTGCCAAGCAGCTTCCGGACCTGTTCAAAGCTTATGTTTTCGTCGTGAGAACCAATATCAGCCTTGGTGGAAGGCGTGAATATGGCATCCGGAAGCTGCTGCGACTCAAGCATCCCTTCAGGTAGCTTGATACCACATACAGAACCTGTCCGGAGATAGTCTTTCCAGCCGGAGCCGGCAATATATCCCCTGACTATACACTCTACAGGCAAAGGCTTTGCCTCTTTGACCAACATGCTGCGGCCCTCAAGGGACTTTGAAAATGGTTTCAACTCTTCCGGAAACTGAGTTACATCTGCCTGAACCAGATGATTCGGCACCAGGTCTTTCAATTTCTCAAACCAGAACAGGGACATCTGAGTGAGGATGCTACCCTTTCCCGGTATGGGCGTGGGAAGAACAACATCAAAGGCGGAGAGACGATCCGTTGCTACGATCAGCAAGCACCTCCCCACTTTGTAAATGTCTCTCACCTTTCCCCTGTGCAACAGATGAAGGCCGGGGAAATCCGTTTTAAATAGGGACATTGATTTATCTCCAGTTAACAGTATATAAACCAGACTAGCCAATAAATAGAAGTGTGGCAATCATCCGGAACGGAAACCC
>CBETWD010000216.1:0-3874 GCA_965539945.1 uncultured bacterium | reverse complement strand
CAGCCTCGAATGGGCAGAAGCCACTGCCTGGGTGATAATCCCGTAGTCTTCTTCCTGAACCGTCCTGATGTCCATAAGCACTTGGTCTTCTTCAATCCTTACGATCACAGGCGGTTCGTTTTTGCGGAGTTCGGCCTCGATACGCGCAGCAGAAAACGCCTTGTTTCCCAGAGTGAGAGCTACTGCCACGGATTTGAGCTGCTGCAGCGGCAAAGCACCTCCTCCAACACGGGAAATAGTCTCTACTGTGTTTATCGATATGCCGGTGAGTTTCAATGCCCTTAGTCGTCTTTGAAGTCGCCTGGCCCGGGATTTGAGCTCATCATGGGAAAGACACAGCATGTTGAGTGTAGGTATAACCTTAACTGCCCGCTCCGGATCTTGATAAAGTCTCAGGACCCCTTCCAGGGCCACAAGCGTGAGCTTGTCTATCCGGACCGCCCGGTTCATGGGGTTTTCCTTTATCCGGTCAACAAATTTCTTTTTCCCGATAATGATCCCTGCCTGTGATCCACCTAAGAGTTTATCACCACTGAAGCTCACCAGGTCTGCCCCGGCAGCCAGCGATTCCTGGACCATAGGCTCGTGAATTATTCCATATCTTGAGAAATCTATGAAATTGCCGCTACCCAGGTCTTCAAATACAGGGACCCCGTGTTTCGCACCGAGTTCGGCCAGCTCTGAGACGGATGCGGCCTTTGTAAAGCCCACCATCTGGAAGTTGCTCTGATGTACTTTGAGGAGAAGTGCGGTCTGTTCCCCTATGGCAGACTCATAGTCCCACAAATGGGTGCGGTTTGTGGTCCCGACTTCCCTAAGGATGGCCCCGCTTTTCGCCATCACATCAGGGATGCGGAAGGAACCGCCTATCTCTACGAGTTCACCCCTGGAGACGATCACCTCTTTACCCTTAGCCAGGGTTTCCAGTGTGATAAGGACTGCGGCGGCATTATTGTTTACTACCAGGGCCGATTCCGCCCCGGTCAGATCACAGAGCAACTCTTCTACGTGGCTGTATCTGCTTCCCCTCATCCCCTTTTCCAGGTTATACTCCAAATTTGAGTATCGACCTGCTATATCCAGCATGGACTGAAAGATCTCCTTGGGAAGCAGAGAGCGTCCAAGATTTGTATGTATCACTACGCCTGTGGCGTTGACCACCGGCCTTAAGGAAGACCTTAGCAGTGATGTCAGCCGCATTTCGATTTGTTTTTTTATGGTTTCATATTTTACTGATTCCGGGTCAGGTTCTTGTGAGGACAGAATATATGAGCGCAGGCTGTCAAGGACATCTCTGCAGGCAGTTACCTTGACCCGCCGGGGGGCTTCATTGGATAATGTCTGTATCAGTTCGTCAACCTTTGGAAGCTTTTTCAAGAGTTCTTTCTGAGATTGAGAATAACCCATGTTGCGTCTCTCTTTAATCTGGGTGGATAAAACCCGGGATACCTGGCTCAGAGCCGGTATCGAGCATTATATAGAAAAGATTGAGCACTACATTCGTGTGCAGGTCCTCCAGGTTCGGGGCGTCCGCTTTGCCCGAAAAATGAAACCTGACGAGGTCATGAAGCGCGAAGCCGAATCCATTATAAAGGCCCTGCCAAAAGGGGCTTTTACAGTTGCCCTGGACGTAAAGGGCCGGATGCTGGATTCCCCCGGACTCGCCGGGATGCTGACAGACCTGGAGACAAGAGGGGTTAGAGACCTGACCATGGTGATAGGTGGGGCCTCGGGGCTTGCACCGGAAATAATCAAGAAAGCAGATAAGAGGTTATCCCTCTCCCCAATGACCTTTACACACGACATGGCAAGACTCATACTGGTAGAGCAGATCTACAGGGCCTGTACTATCAAGGCCGGCGAACCCTATCATCATTGAAAGATGAACGTCCAACATCGAATGAAAAACAAATATCCAATACCGAACATCCAACGACGTTAGCCATTTAGGTTGAAGGCTGAAGGCTGAAGTATACTGATATACCGTCTCCTGCGATAATTAGCAGCCTTTCTTCCAGGTCATGAGTCTGTTTCTTCATCTTTTTCTTGACCCTTGCCCCCTGACCCTTGCCCCTTTGAACCTATGTTCTGTTTCTTCATCTTTTCCCATTCAAAATTCGATGTTGGACGTTCGATGTTCGATGTTCATCTTTTTCTTAAACCCCTAACCTCTGAACCCGCGCTTAGAATTCATTCATGCCTCCACTACAGAGGTTACCTCGGGGATTTCACTCTTAAGAAATCTCTCAATTCCTGACTTAAGAGTTATCTGGCTCATGGGGCAGCCCTTGCAGGCGCCGGTTAGAGTGACCTTGACTATCCCGCTATTCTCATCTACTTCTACCAATTCTACATCCCCGCCGTCCTGCTGCAGCATAGGACGTACTTTGTCCAGTGATTCTTGTACTCTGTCTTTCATCATTTAAAAAATTTTCCTTTTATTTTTCAACCAATGCCAGAATATCTACACGCGTAAACAGCGATAAAAGTTCGTAACCGGCATTGCTCAAGGCCTTTTCCCCACCTTCCTCTCGGTCAACAACAGTAAGTACCTGGGCTACTTTGTAACCTTCCTCCTCGGTCCTCTCAATTGCCTTGATAAGGGTTCCTCCAGTGGTAACCACGTCTTCGACCAGGGCCACTTTGCTCCCAAGGGGAATATTGGATTTTCCTTCTATCCAGGACCCGGTACCATGTCCTTTTGCTTCTTTTCGGATGATAAAGGCGGGTATAGGTTTTCCTTCAATAAAGCTTACTACAGAGACTGCTGTAACCAACGGATCAGCCCCCAGGGTCATTCCACCGACCCCTGAAATACTTATGCCGGACTGCAAAATGCGATTGTACAACAGCTTGCCGCAGAGATATGCCCCCTCTGCAGAGAGCGTGGTCTGCTTGCAGTCTATGTAGAAGTCGCTCTCCTTCCCGGAGGTCAACCTGAAGGTCCCCTCTCTGTATGAGAGCTCAAATATCATCTGTCTGAGTCTTTCCCAGTCTTTCTGAATCATTGATCAGCCCCAAAAACCCTCTCAAATATGGTTTTCACATGTTTAAGATGGTAATTTATGTCGAATATGGCCTCGATTTCTTCCGGAGCCAGGTATTTGGCCAGGTCTTGATCTGCCAGGAGTCTTTCCTTGAAAGTGCCGTTTCCTTCCCATACCTCCATGGCCTGTTTCTGGACAATTCCATAGGATTCCTCCCTGCTGACACCTTTCTGTGTAAGTGTGAGCAATACCTGTTGTGAGAAGATAAGCCCCTTGAGCATGTTCAGATTATGCTCCATCCGATCAGGATATACTATTAAATTATCCAATATCCCAGTAAGACGGCTCAGTATGAAATCTGTCCCGATAAAGGCATCAGGGCCGGTCACACGTTCAACTGATGAGTGGCTTATGTCCCGCTCATGCCACAGTGTCACGTTCTCAAGTGCCGGAATCGCATAGGAACGTACCAGCCGGGCAAGACCACACAGATTTTCCGACAGGATCGGGTTTCGCTTATGCGGCATGGCCGAAGAGCCCTTTTGCCCCGGCCTGAAGTACTCCTCTACCTCCAGCACTTCTGTCCGCTGAAGATGACGCACCTCGGTTGCTATTTTTTCAATAGAGCTTGCCAGCACTGCCAGGGCACAAAATACCTCTGCGTACCTGTCTCGCTGTATGATCTGGTTGGAGGCAGGAGCAGGCTTAAGACCCAGGTGTTCGCACACATAGGATTCCACCCTGGGATCAGCGTGGGCAAACGTGCCGACAGCCCCTGATATTTTACCATAGGAAATTGTCTCCTTTGCATTCTCAAGACGCCTGCGGTTCCTCCGCATCTCATCGTACCAGATGGCAAGCTTCAGACCAAAGGTGATGGGCTCGGC
>CBETWD010000215.1:0-3888 GCA_965539945.1 uncultured bacterium | reverse complement strand
CGAGCTTCTGCGTACCAACTGCCTTCCAGGTAATTTTCCCCTGCCATGCAGTAGGCCTCGTCAAGACCTGAAGGGAACATGGCATCGAGCGTCTGATTCAGTCCACCGCTTTTCTGCCAGAGTTTATTTATGTCTGACTTATGTTCGAGCATAAATCGTACGAGCAAAGAGTTGTCTCGCTCAGCCAGGAGCAGTGATTTTAGATGTTCAGCAGCACACACGAAAAGGTTCTCGAGTCTGTTTATTCCCCGCTGTATGTCTTCCAGTGTTTCTTCAAAAAAATGTTGGCAGTTTTCCTGCCAATCGTAAGCGGTGGCGGTGGTCGAAGCAACCTGATAGGCAGGATGATAACGATCTGCCATGTAGACATTTTCCTTCAGCTTCATGGCCTCATGGAATATGGCTCCAAGCATCCAGTCAAAAAAAAATGGTTCCGGTTGCCTGTCCGGATCGATATTTTTCCAGAGGCGGTGGCAGTTATCCTTTAATACCCATAGTGTCCCCCGGTCTGTTTGTGTCCCGACCCAATTGTCCAGACCTTCATAGGTGATGCCTGCGTCCCTGTATTTTTTTTCAATTTCCAGGAAAAAAGAGTATGAATGAATGAAGTCTCTCAATACGTTTTTTAAAAAGAGGTCTTTCCGTTCCTCCAGCCAAGACTGTTTATCTGTGTTTATCATTGTTAACCTGCCAAAACTATGAGTCCCACACCCAGCACCATTAGACTTGCTCCGGCTAAGCGTTGGGTGATCTCTTCTTCTTTGAAGATAAGTTTTCCGTAAATGACGCTGAAAATCAGACTGGTCCTTTTTACTGCAATCATATAGGCCGCTGTGATCAGATTAATTGCCCACATATGACTGAGTACCATTATTGTCTGGGCAAGACCAACTGCCCACCAGGCGCCCCATGGACTTTGCCCGGTTTTTTTAAAGGGCCACAGGGTTGATTGTTTATTCTGTGAACCAAACCCATTGGTTACCCAGCGGAGTGCCCAGAGGCTCAACGGAGTGACTATTCCCAGTAACACAAAATAAAAACAGGCAAAGAATATCGGATCAGAGTGTTGAATCGCTTTTTTTCCCAGTACGGAAGTAAGGCCGTATATCCCGGCAACTGCCAGCATAAGCCTCGATCCCTGCTCTTTGGCAATGGCCCTTAATGGTTCAAGAAGCCCTTTCCTGCTGCTTTTGATATGGAGGACATAGGCCCCGGTTACAGTACACAGTATACCCAGAAGTCCCGCCGTGGTCACCTTTTCATCCAGAACCAGCCAGCCGGTCAGTACAATGAATACAGGAGTGAAGGCGAGGAAGGGTATGCTGAGCGACAGAGGAGAGACCTTGAGTGCCTGCATATATAGTAGCAAGGCAAGGATCTCAAAGGGGACCAGAAAGCCTACTGTCTGCCAGAAAACCATGTCGGTTTCAGGCCAGGATATCACGAGGAGCAGGGGCAGTAAGAAGGGCATCGGGGCAGTGGATCTTACTATAGCCATACTGCCTGGAGACAGATGGCTAAACCGGGCCTTCAGGATAGTATCCCCTGTGGCAGTAGCCAAAGCAGTCAAGGTGGCTGCGGGAAACCAGTTCACCCGCTGTCTACCATGTTTTTTATACCCCTTCCCGGCGTCCGGCCATGGAGCGAAGCCTGCGTATACGTTCCTGGATGGGAGGGTGAGTGCTGAACAACTTCGCAACTGACGCGGCTGTGAGGGGGTTCACTATGTACATTTGCGCAGTTGCAGGGTTTACCTCCATGGGCACACGGTGATTCCATTCATCCAGTTTTTTAAGGGCGCTGGCCAGGGACATCGGATGGTTACATATTTCGGCGCCTGTGGCATCAGCCTGATACTCCCTGCTCCTGGATATGGCCATCTGAATAAGGGCGGCAGCTATGGGCGCTATGATCATCATGATCAGTCCCCCCACCAGACCGCCTGCACCACCCTCATCGTCATCTGAGCTGCCAAAACCCCCGAACAGCAGGGCCCACTGGGCCATAGTTGCAATGTAGCTTATGGCGCCTGCTATAACAGCAGCTATGGAGCTTATCAGTATATCCCTGTTGCGGATATGTGCGAATTCGTGTGCAAGGACCCCTTCCAGCTCCTCGCGGTTGAGGATCCGCAGGATACCCTCCGTGACCGCAACCGCAGCGTGGTCCGGGTTCCGCCCGGTGGCAAAGGCATTAGGGGTCTGCTGGGCTATGAGGTAAACTTTCGGTTTAGGTATCCCGGCCTTTTGCGCAAGTCCTGCTACTATAGAATGGAGTTGCGGGGTCTCTGCTTCAGAGACCTCCCTGGCCCCGCTCATCTTCAGGGCAAGCTTATCGCTGTACCAGTAAGCAAAAAAGTTCATCGCGCCGGCCATCACCAAGGCTACGGTCATGCCTGTGCGGCCACCCAGTGCCCCTCCAACGAACAGAAAGAGAGCCGTGAGAGCGGCTAAAAACATGAATGTTTTAAACATGTTGTACATGCTTTCTAATAATCCTCCAGAGCCTCTTTATAAGTTCTCAGCAAGTCTGGGTAACAGTCGTAGAAGGTCGTAAAATATGATTTGCCCAAACCTATTGAGAACTTACGGCTTTTCATATAAATTGATTTTAGATCAATGGTTCCCCAGGTAATATGTTTATCCCCCAATATGATCATTTTTCCATCTCAAGGCAAGGGGGCAGGTATTTTGCAGGCAGCGTCTAATCTTTGCCCTGCATGATGTTGGTGGCCTTTTCCACATCCAGCTTGCTTCCCATAAAGACCGGCACTCTCTCGTGGAGGGCTGAGGGCTTTATATCCAAAATATTTTGTTCACCATCTGTGGCAGCCCCGCCTGCGTGCTTCAAAATATAGGCCATAGGAGCAACCTCGCACAAAAGGCGCAGCTTGCCCCTTGGCTTTGCAGGGTCTTTCTTATCAGCCGGGTACATGAATATGCCGCCATACAGAAGGTTTCTGTGGAAGTCAGCCACAAAAGAACCAATATATCTGGCTGCATAGGGCTTTCCCGTCTCATTTTCCGGATTCTTAAAGTAATCTACCACCTTTTTTGTCCTCTCGTCCCAGTAACTTGTATAGGCCTCGTTGACAGAGTAGACTTTTCCCCTTTCAGGGATCGTGATATCCCTGTGAGAGAGGAGAAATTCCCCTACTGACGGGTCAAGAGTAAAGCCGTTCACCCCTTTGCCTGTGGTATAGACCAGCATTGTGCTGGGACCGTAAATGAAGTAGCCGGCCGCCACTTGCTTAGACCCGCGGCGGAGGAAGTCGTCAAGGGTGATATAGGGTCTGTCGCTTACCTTTCGATGGATTGAGAAGATCGTGCCTATATTGACATTCGCGTCGATGTTGGATGAGCCGTCCAGGGGATCAAAGGTCAGGAGGTAGTCTTCCTGAGGCATGTCTTCCGGAACCGGTATGATGTCGGCGTTTTCTTCAGAGGACATGGCACAGACCACACCGGCCCGCTCCATCCTATAGATGAGCACGTGGTTTGCGAAATCGTCCAGCTTGCGTACCCGCTCCCCCTGCACATTGATATCACCCGTGAGACCCAGAATATCCACAAGCCCTGCTTTATTGACCTCACGAGATATAATTTTCGCCGCGAAGATAAGCTCTTGCAGAAGTCTTGTCAGCCGGCCTGTGGCTGCAGGGGATTCTTTCTGGTGAATTAACAGATGTTCAGTGACGGTAATGCCCAGTCCCTTCATTTTTTCACTCCTTTCCGGATAAAAATGTCCTAATTTCTATAGTAGCGCATATAATAAATATTAGTTTATTAACAGAAAATATTATTTATATTGAAGATTTGTGCTTGACGACCATTGGCAGTATGCGTTATTTCAATTGGTCGAATCAAAATAAAAAAGGTCTCATGAGTA
>CBETWD010000214.1:0-3888 GCA_965539945.1 uncultured bacterium | reverse complement strand
CTCCGAAAAACCGCCGAGCTTTTGGCATTCGAATTAATGCGATTGTTTGCTTTTAAGTTTGTACGATCTCCATTAGGGCAGTAAATGCGTAAATTGCTGGTCTCCTACCCTGAGCAGGAGATATTACCTTTATGATATTGTTACTCAGTAATTTCTTTATAATTCTTGCAGCATGTGGCTTTGAAAGGTTAGAAGATGCTGTAAAGTCTGGCGTTTCAAACATGATTTTTGAAAACAGAAAATCTTGGATTTGAATAGCGCTACGGGACTTAGAAATTTCCTGAATGACCTTTTTCATTTTATCATATAGCGTGGTTACCTGTTTTGCCCGTTTTGTATTCAATTTCGCTTGGATGATTATTGCCTTTAAAAAATAATTTATCCATTGATTCCAAGCATTTTTATTCGAGATCGCCCATAAATTCGAATAATACGCCTTTCTGTTTTTTTCAAAAAATTCACTAACATACAAGGAAGGGTATTTTAGGAGTTTCTTCTCATAGAGAAATAGCGGTATCATTATTCTTCCAATCCTACCATTACCGTCTAAAAATGGATGAATGATTTCAAATTGGGCATGAATTACCGCAAGTTGCACAATTCTGTCTTTCTCATCGTAATGACAATACTTTTCCCAATTGGACAGACTTTGCACCATTACCTCCGGCGATGGCGGAATATATGATGCTGTTTTCAACGTGGAGTTTGGTGGCCCAATCCAATTTTGAATTTTTCTGAATTCACCACGTGCCTTATTTTGACCTCGGACACCTTTGAGCAAAATGGAATGGATATCACGAATCAGGTTCAGGCAAATAGGCCTGTTATTCAGCTCCCTGGTAGCATAGAGCAATGCCTCCCGGTAATTAAGAACTTCTTCTATATCATCGTAATTCTGAATTTTACGTTTTGGTGAGGCCTCAAATTCAAGAATATCGCTGAATGACGCCTGAGTTCCCTCAATTCTTGACGAAAGTACCGCCTCTTTTGTCATAAGTGGGGAAAGAAACAGGAGTGGATTTTGGATATTTTCAAGAAGCCCATCAAATTTGGCAAGAGCTGAATTTGCCTTTACGATATTAGGCAAAAGAGACTCCCACGAAACACGGTCAAGGGGCAGAGTTTCTGGAATGTATGGTTTTGTCATGTTTCATACCGTATCTTTTCTTTTATAATACGATACGGTATCTCTTTTGTCAATCATTCATGATACGCAAACTTGGGCTCACAAACTACGCCACGAGATTGCTTCGCTAACGCTCGCAATGACAACCTTTTAATGAAACGCTATACTAGATGGCTTTCCCAAGCTCTATAGCATTGGCAGGGATGGCCTGACCGGAATAAAGGTCTACAAATTCCCGGCCCTGAAGTTTGAAGGGAAGATAGACCAGCCTGGTATGTCTCAGTCTAAGGCGAGTTTTTGGGATAAGGGAATATAATTTGCGGTGTCTTTTAAGGAGATCTGAGAGGATGACTTTTACGGTCTGGGCTGCCTCTTCAAGGGGTAATCTGACCGGCTCAGTTCTTTGTCCCGGTTTTAGGCCCTGGTCCCCTTGAGACAGATCAAGGGGTGCCAGGCTCATGTTCCCGGCCACCCGGAGAAAGAGCCTTGGACTGAGCTTGAATGCGGGGATCAGGATCTGCACCGCCTCCCGGCTCCAGGATTCAGGTGGATTCTGGTATGATATCACGGAAAGCCTCAAGTCAGCTCTACTCTTGATCGGCATACCTGAAAGGCCCAAGGTCAGGTGCCAGAAGGGCAGGAAGCTGAGGTCCTTGCTCGATGCAGATATCTTCAAAGCCCCATAGGCGAGTGGAGAAAATCTTCCGCGTCTCACCCACCAGGCCCTGGAACAGTTTTGGCACAGGAGGGCCACCGCTCCGGATACGGCAGGCAGGTTGTAACCACACTCAGGGCATATGAGGGGCAGAAAGTGCAAGGGGCCTTGTTGGGAAGGTCCATCCAGGGAGTTTAACAGGGCTGTGATTTCTGATTTGTCAATTTCTTGCTCAGGGCATATTCCCCAGACGCCTTTCAATACGTATTTTTCTCTTTTAGGGAATTCAGTCAGGATGAAAGGGGCGTAGATCAGGCACTGAGTTTCACCAATAAACCGTTCAAAGAGGGCCGTGTCCTCCTCGAATTGCAGCAATCGCTTTTCTGCAATGCATAACGCCTCTTTGGCGTTTCTCTGTGGTGGGATAAGGTCTTTTCCGTTTACTGCCAGGTTCAGTGTCACAACCTGTGGACGGATTCCAAGACTTGAACCGGTGGCGATGCCTGAAAAAGCGGTTACTGTGGTGTCCAGCAGAGAGCCTTTTACCTGTCCTTGATCAAGGACCTTGTATTTTAGCCCTCTAAACCTCCAGTATGGAAGGTATAATAATTTTCCTTCGCGCTGTGTTGTCAAATCGTCTTTGACAGGCAGTGTGTATCTGAGCGGTCCCTTGGGGACCATGTAGAGACTGGTCTTGCAAAAGGAGCAGGATAATAGCGGGTCTCCTGCTTCGAGATCTACCGGCCCGCCGCACTGAGGACAGTAACCCTCGGCCTTCCATGATTTGTAAACGTTCACAGGTTCAGCCCTTAAGCTCCCCGCCGCACTGGTTACAATATACTGCCTCGGGACGGTTCTTAGAGCCACACTCTTTGCAGATCTTGGGGGCGTGGGTCTGACCCGCAGGTGCTCCGCATGCAGGGCAGAATTTGGCCTTGGGGCCCAAATTTTTTCCGCAAATTCCGCACTGCCGAAGGACAAGGAGCTGGTGACCGCAGTGGGGACAGAATCTGGCCTTAGTCTCCACTGACAAGCCGCATTCAGGGCAATGTTCCTGACCGGTATCTCGTGGCCGGACGGCTTCAGTCCCTGTTTGAAGACCCGCCAGAAGGCCCGGGATCATTAAACCAAGCCCCATACCTATACCTCCTTGGGCAAGGCCTTCACCTTCGGCAGCCTTTTCCAGTGCCATGGCAGCCTTCATCTGCATAAGGCCCTGAAGGTCTTCTCCCAGGATTCCGAGCCTGCTTTTATCGTCTATGGCCTGTTGTACCTCTGCCGGAGGGGTGATTGCATTCAAATAGAGATCTCTGAGGGCAAGTCCATAGTGGGCCAGGTCTTTTGTCAATCGTTCAGAAAGCTCCCCTGCCAACTTTTCATACCGACTTGGAAGGTCCAGCAGGGTCTCAAGGTGTTCTCCCAGGTGATCGTTTAATCTCGAAACTATAACTTCGCTCAGATAATTTTCTAAACTGTCTATATTGTAACTTGCCTGTGTGCCTACCAAGGTGTTTACAAAGAGTACGGGTTGGCTCACCTGTATATTGCATATCCCATGGGCCCTTAAGCGAACCAGACCAAATTCCTTATCTCTAAATGCTACAGGATCCCTGGTTCCCCATTTCAGGTTGTTAAAGACCTTTAGATTTACAAAATAGACCTCTGCCCTGATGGGGCTGGTGAAGGCCCATGGGAGAGAAAGTAACTTGGTCAGCAGTGGTATGTTCATGGTGCTCAGGGTGTGTCGTCCCGGGCCAATCGCGTCACATGCCACGCCGCTCGAATAGAATACCGCGGCCTGGTTGTCTCGCACGATGACCTGTGCCCCAAGCTTAAATTCACCTGAGCCGATCTCAGGCAGGCGGTGGGAGACTTCAGTACCTGTTTGATCAAACCACTCCAGTACTTCTAAGAAAATGACGTTGTTTATACCCATTGGGCTCCTCCATGTTAGAATCAATTCCAAAAGACTGAACAATCCCCCGGTCTTGCCTGATGCAGTAATATTGGAGTACTGGAGTACTCCAATATCCCGTGAACACATACCTATTTTCGTAACCGTTCACGGGATTACAACGCCCGTTTTACCGCAACCCACCGAACTGTA